>CAMKDB010000006.1 GCA_946411155.1 uncultured Faecalibacterium sp. | reverse complement strand
TTCCGGGATTCGGGTCAGGCTCCGTTCCGGGGTTCGGGTCGGGCTCCGTTCCGGGGTTCGGATCGGGCTCCGTTCCGGGTTCATCGTCCGGTCCGCCTACTCCAGACAGTTCCATTACGTAAGCTCTCTTGATGGTCTTGTTTTTGTTCAGCACAACGAAAACATCAGAAGTGGAACCATCTGCCAGGACCAGCCGAAGTTTGTCCCCGTCCGCGACTGTTGTGGGTTTGGAAAGGTAAATGGTATTGCCGTTGGCATCCTTCACCTCGCGCTCAACTTCCTCGCCTTTAACAACGGTCTGGGTAGATTCCACCCATTCCACTGTATCTGTGATCACGGGGGCTCCGCCGCCGCCGGTGCTCTTGCTCCCCTGTCCGTAACTGGCGTCTTCTGATGCCAGTTCCTGCTGCGTCGCCTTCTTGACCTCCACATCTACCCTCTTGTGCTCGATGGGCTTTTCCACCGTCACTTCCAGCGGCTCCGGAGAAACGTAACCCTCGACCGGGCTCAGCGTCAGGATATAAACACCCGGTGTCGGTTCCTCGTAACGGATGATGCCGTCACAGTCCTCATCAACGAGGACGATCGGTTCTGCTCCTTCTTCCTGAAGGAGAAGCGTTACCTCAAACGGGATTCCGACGAACAGTTCTCCGTCGCGGTTTTCCACAGAGATCGTGATTTCCGTCGAAGACGGTGCCGCATCCATCAGCAGGGGCAGATCCGGCTCCTCGTAAGAGAGGCGCAGGAACTGGTTAACAGGGATGTAATCCATGACCGCTTCCCCGCCGCTTGCCTCCAGAGCAGCTTCAGTCCGAACTGCCGATACCGTCGTACTCAGCGACAGCGCACTGGCAGACAACCCGGCCACTGTAGCCAGGCACAGCAACAGCGAGACTACCGAGGTAATCTGTTTCTTCGTGATCAGTTTACCGACTTTCGATCTTATATCTTTCAATCGATTTTCCTCTTTCATCCGGATTTTTGTGGAAATCTTGTTAAAGGCGATATGCATACAGAATAATTATAACGATTTTCTCTGGAAAGACAATGTTTTCTACTGACTTTCAACAGTATTTCAGCAAAAACCGGTTGAAATCTTAGCCTTTTCTTACCGTATACGCTCAACGCCATCGTTTTTCTCGCTCAAGAAGACGGATTTGCAGTTCCGACCCGCTTCGGCTATAGTCAATATAGGATTATGAGATCCTGGTCAAGGAGGAAGACATGGATAGAGTATGTGTCGTTACAGGCGCCAGCAGAGGTATCGGCGCAGCCGTAGCTGAAGCCATGGCCAGAAAAGGGTACCTCACCGTCTTCTGCTACGATCAGCACCAGGAATCCGCCGAAAAACTGGTTCGGAAACTGGAAGCGGAAGGTTTCCGTGCAGTGGCGTTCCACTGCGATGTCGGCAGCGAAGAGGATATCATCGGTCTCATCTCATACGCGGAAAACCTTGGTGCGCTCGAAGTGGTGGTGAATAATGCGGGGATCTCTGAGAGCGGAATGCTTCAGGACATCACACCCGCTCAGTGGCATCATGTCTTCTCCATCAACGCCAGGGGAACGGCTTTGGTCTGCAGAGAAGCGGCTAAGGGTATGATCGCCCGCAAATCCGGACGTATCATCAACATCTCCTCCATGTGGGGCGTGCGCGGTGCTTCCTGCGAGTCGGTATACTCCGCCAGCAAAGCCGCGGTCATTGGGTTCACCCTGTCTCTGGCAAAAGAACTGGGGCCTTCCGGGATCACGGTAAACTGCATCGCACCAGGCGTCATCGATACGGATATGAACAAAGGGTATTCTCATGAGGAGATGGACGAGCTGATCCGTGAGACCCCTCTTGGCAGAATCGGACTTCCGGAAGACATCGCCCATGCGGCATGTTTCCTTGCGGAGGCATCTTTTGTAACAGGCCAGGTCCTTACGGTGGATGGCGGATTCACCCTCTGAACCATTCCGGAATAAAAACGGACGGGAACGGCATTGCCGTTCCCGTCCTGTCATTTTTGTCTGAAGGTCACTCGATTACGATGACGCGTTCCGTGTTGTCGTAGACCGTCTCCACCATTTGCGTTTCCATGTCGATGACCGCCATGAATTCGAACTGTTCATAGAGAGATTCTGCTTCCGGATTAAACTTACCGAAGCCCAGTGTTACATACGAGTAATCCACATAGACCATGTTCGGAAGCAGTCCGATGGATGCCAGCAGATCGTCGTAGTTCAGTCCGATGTTCAGGGAACTGATGTCCAGTCCTTTCAGCTGATCTTCTTTCTGCCAGTTCCGGGTGTTTACACCGAAGAAATAGACGAATCCGCCCCTTGCCCCGACACCGATGGTGTAGTTCCAGGCGGGCGTTACGCCGTCGTCCAGCGTGCAGACGGAGTTGGCATGATAGACCTCGGTCTCTCCGCCCGACACCTTTTCCATGCCGCCCATGATGACTTTGATGTCGCCGCGGCTGTAATGGCCCTGCATGGTCAGGCATTTCCGGAACTCATAGAAATCCGCCAGATAATCGTCGAATTTCGAATAGACGGTTGCCATACGGGAGCCTTCCAGAGTGCTGAGATACAGAGGATCCTTGCCGTCAAAAGGAACACCGGGACGCACATCATAAGTGCCGTCGGTGCGCTGGATACAGACAAGTTCACCCTGCCAGTATGGACTCAGATTCGCTCTGGGGTCCACATGTCCGAAGTGGAATTCCGTAACTTCCACATCATCCACACTGTACATCCGGACCATAGACGGGGAAGTTCCCACCTGTTCCGTAAGATCGGATAGAGGCATATCGTGACTGTAGGATGGCTCAAAGTTCTGAACCGCACCGATCTTCGATCCCTCCACCGTATCGAGGATCAGGATCTCCGATGCAATGGAACCGGAATAACGGACCTGCGCCACGCAGACCGGCACTCCGTAATCATTGAGGACCGAGCTCTCATATCTGCACACGCCGCTCTTCTGCGTGACAGGGCGTCCGAAGTTGCGCTCGATCTGGCTCTGCGTAAGGCCGAGCCCCAGATTGATCCCATTGGAGAAAGACACGCCGCGAGAACCGTGAGGGTTCTCGTTGGCGGCAGTTTCCGTGCTGCCGAAGAGTTTTTTGAACGTTTTTACGCCCCAGATCCCGACCAGGATGAACGCCGCAGCCAGAAGAAGGACCAGAACCTTGCGCCAAAAATATACGGATTTCTTTTTCTTCTTTTCCTTTTTCTCATTTCCCTCCGGGTAGAGCCCCTCTGTCCTGCGTCTGGCAGGCTTTTCGGGTTCTTTCCGGACAGGTTTCTGTTCCGATCTGGTCTGAGCGGTTTTCGGTGATTGTTTTACCGAAGTACTCTGAGCCGGACGGACAGGCGTTCCCTGCTGCGGCACAGCCGCAGAAGGCGCGGGCTTCTGTTCCTCTTCCGTTTTGAAATCCAGATCCGAATCCCGGATAATCTCGCCGGCACAGCTCTTCAGACTGGAGAGGAACTGCAGCAGATCGTAATCCGTGGCAACGAAAGGTGCGTTTTCCCCGTGAGTGGCGACTGCGAATGCGACGCACCCCTTTGTCTGAGGCTGGAGGCTGACTCCGATCTTGATATCCTGGGAAGTCAGACGGATATCATACGGCCGGTAGACCGCCCGGAACCGGGTCGATCCGATGGCGAAAGTGCCCGAAAGACCGCCCGTCTCATCCGGAGCCAGGTTAGCGTGCATGTATGGCGCATAAAGCTGTTTGTTTCCGAAGTTGTTCAGCAGCTTCCACACCTGATCGGCAGAGGAAGAAAACGCCATTCTTGCTGTATAGTTTTTTCGTGCCTGTGCCATTCGTGTTCCTTTAACTGTTTGTATTCACCTGAGAGACTTTTCCGCCCGCGTCAAGATGCACCACAAGCGGATACTCGTAGGGCAGTTCCGCCTCCTCCGACGCCGGAGATTCGAGGCCATACCCCAGAAAGATATCTCCTTCCGCCGTGATGCCCGCAAAAGTGGGCAGGATCTGCATTTCCTCGGAGACCTCAAACAAGGTGCTGCCTCTGAGGATGAAATAAGATTCGGGTTCTCTCAGTGTATCTTTCGCCACCGCGAGGTGGTGATTTCTCATAGAAGCGGCGACCACGATGTTTTCTTCATCCATCGTCACCGTATAGGAGTAACGGTAACCATCCCCGTCTTTCCCGCACAGATAAATATACTGAACGGTACCGTCCTCCAATTCCTGCCGGACCACTTCTCCAGCCATTCCCAGCAGAATATCCGTCTGCGCCTTGGTCTTTCCGGGGAGAAGATAGACCCGCCTGTAAGCGGCACGGTCAGTTCCATACTGAACCAGACTGGAATACTGATGCTTCGTCGCTGCGGGCAGCTCGTCGACCCTGAGAGGATCATCCGGACTTTCTGCAAGATAATAGCCGACCTGCGTCTGGATCTGGCCTTCGTTGAGACGGAGGACCAGTTCCGCAGTCTTGTTGTTCTCAAACAGGCGGTCTTCAAAGAGATAATGCCCGAAATAGACGGTTTTGGTACCGCTCTTGTCCACCCAGAAAGCGCTCACCGGTGTTTCAAGCACTTCAACGACCTCCCCGACATCCATACTGGGAGAGACCATCGTGCCGACATTCCGGATCTGTACACCATAAGATTCAGACAGGGCATGATCGACATAACCATACCGGCGGACGAGGCCATAGGCGTCATAGACGACGCGGATCTCCCGCACCGGCATGCCGTCTGCCATCCGCTCCGTGGAACTGTAACTGAACTCGTCAACCGAACGTTTGCCGCCGATGCAGCTCAGAAGCAGTTCCACCTGGGATTTCTTCTGTCCGATGGCGATCTGAAGCGCGTTCTCAAAGGTGACCAGATCGCTCTCCGCCACTGACATGCCGCTGGAAGGCACGATATCACTGCGTTCAAAAGAAAGACCTATGGAGATCACAAACAGGAGAATACCAAGAAGGATCGTTCCAAGGATCTTATTGCGGGTGGTGATATACAGGTTCCTCTCCGTATAGGGGTCTTCCACTGTCGACGTCCGTTTGGTGGGCGTATAACCCCGGGTAACACGGAAAAGCATGTCCCGCACTGCGAAACGGCGTTCCGGCGCCTTGCGGATCTCTTCGTTCAGGCTGGCGTAACACGCCTTGCGCAGATTTTTCAGGATATTCCGGTTTATCAGTTCCACAGAGGAATCATCCTCTGCCGGTTCCGTTGATTCAAGCGACTGGAGGGTGGTAGACCAAGTCACTCTGCAGCCGTTTTCCGCCTCCCGCACGGTGATCTCGTCCGTCTGGTAAAGGCCGGTGAAAGCGATCCGCCTTCCCTCCTCCAGTTTGGTGATCACCAGGGTGGAACCGCTGTTTCGGAAATTCAGTTTGCCTCCCAGGATAAACCCGGGGTCCACATCCAGCAGTTCCAGTGATTCCGGCCATCCGAACCATCTCTGGTAGGAGGACGCATCGGTCAGGACTTTCCAAACGACATCGGGTGCGCAGACAAAATGATCCGACACTGACTTACTGGAACCCATCGCAGAATCCTCCATTATGAATGCTGTTATTCTACCACTTGGCACCCAGGAAAGCAAACCGGACCGCCTTTCCCCTGCGCCTGTGATATAATTGGAAAAACCGCTACAGGAGGAAAAATGATGGTACAGCACACCGTATGTTTCAAACTCGCCGACAGCAGTGACGCCTCCAAAGAAGAAGTCCGCCGTCTGCTTCTCTCCATGGAAGGAAAGGTGCCTTCCGCCAGATCAATCTCCGTTGGCGTGGACCGCCTGTGCAGCGAGCGCAGTTATGATATCCTGCTTCAGGTGCTGGTGGATGACTGGCATGCACTGGATGTCTATCAGGCAGATCCGTATCACTGCGGAACCGTCAAGGCCTACCTGAGAGATCACGCCGTCTCTACTATCGCGCTGGACTGCGAGGTCTGATACGTGCAGGAAATATTGCAATCAGCCCGTCGTGATGCTATATTGTTCTAGTTGATTTTTATTTATTTGTATATAAGGAGAAACCTTATGGATCCGACCCAAAAATCCATGGATAAGATCGTAGCCCTTTGCAAAAACCGCGGCTTTATCTTCGCCGGCAGCGAGATTTACGGCGGGCTTGCCAACTCTTGGGATTACGGTCCCCTTGGTTCCCTGATGAAACAGAACGTAAAGAACGCCTGGTGGAAGAAATTCGTTCAGGAAAGCCCCACCAACGTCGGACTTGACGCAGGCATCCTCATGAATCCCAGAGTCTGGGAAGCCTCCGGCCACGTGGTCAACTTCAACGACCCCCTCATCGACTGCAAGAGTTGCAAGCGCCGTCACAGAGCGGACAAGCTCATCGAGGAGTGGGCGAAAGAGACCGGAAACGATGTTAACGTCGAGGCCATGCAGAACGAAGAGATGGTCGCATTCATCCGCGAGAACAGCATTCCCTGCCCGGGCTGCGGTGCCAGCGACTTCAGCGACATCAAGAAATTCAACCTGATGTTCAAGACACACCAGGGCGTTACCGAAGAAAGCGGCACCGACGTATACCTGCGCCCCGAGACCGCACAAGGCATCTTCGTAGACTATAAGAGCGTACAGCGCACCACCCGCCGGAAAATCCCGTTTGGAATCTGCCAGATCGGCAAAAGTTTCCGCAACGAGATCACACCCGGAAACTTTATCTTCCGCACCCTGGAATTCGAACAGATGGAGATGGAATTCTTCTGCGAACCCGGAACTGATCTGGACTGGTTCCAGTACTGGAGAGGCTTCTGCAGAGACTGGCTCCTCTCCCTCGGTCTGACAAAAGAGAATCTCCGTCTGAGGGATCATGAGCCTGCCGAACTGGCGTTCTACTCTGTCGGAACCACCGACTTTGAGTACCTCTTCCCCTTCGGCTGGGGCGAACTCTGGGGCATCGCGGACAGAACCGATTACGACCTGTCCCAGCACATGAAGTTCTCCGGCGAGAATATGGAATACCGGGAAGAGGGCAAGGAGCCCTTCATCCCCTATGTCATCGAGCCCTCTCTTGGCGTCGAGCGCGCCATGCTCACTTTCCTTTGTGACGCATACGATGAGGAACAGGTCGGCGACAGCGACACCCGTGTCGTGCTTCGCCTGCATCCCTTCCTGGCACCGTATAAAGCAGCCGTTCTTCCGCTGAGCAAAAAACTGGCTGAACCCGCCAAGAAGGTCCGCGATCTGCTTGCAAAAGAGTTCATGGTGGATTATGACGATGCCGGATCCATCGGCAAACGTTACCGCAGAGAAGACGAAATCGGCACGCCGTTCTGCATCTGCTATGACTTCGACAGTGAGACTGACGGCTGTGTCACCGTCCGCGACCGCGACACCATGGAACAGGTACGCCTGCCCATCGACGAGCTGACTGCCTGGATCCGGGAACGCGTCAATTTCTGATACGATTAAAACCGGGCGCGCCGCACGGTTCTCCGCGCGGCGCTTTTTCTGAGAAATATCATTAAAGGCACTTCTATGGTAAGAAAAGATTTACGCAACATCGCGATCATCGCTCACGTCGACCACGGCAAAACGACCTTGGTCAACGAGATGCTCCGTCAGGGCGGCGCTTTCCGTGAGAATCAGGTCATTCAGGACCGAATCATGGACAGCGGCGATCTTGAGCGGGAGCGCGGGATCACGATTCTCTCAAAAAACTGCTCCTGCAGTTACAAGGATATCAAGATCAACATCATCGACACTCCGGGACATGCGGATTTCGGCGGTGAGGTGGAGCGCGTCCTGAAAATGACGGACGGCGTTCTCCTTCTGGTTGACGCAGCGGAAGGCCCTATGCCCCAGACACGCTTCGTCCTTTCCCGCGCGCTGGAACTCGGGCTCATGCTCATTGTCGTGGTCAACAAAGTGGACCGTCCCGATGCACGCGTGACTGAAGTCATCAATGAGATCCTGGAACTCCTTATGGATCTCGGCGCTACAGATGAACAGTTTGACAGTCCCATGCTCTTCTGCTCCGGCAGAAGCGGCACTGCCAGCTACAGTCCGGATGTGGAAGGAAAAGATCTGGAGCCTCTCTTCGAGACGATCCGGACCTATATCCATTGCCCCGAAGGCGATGAGAACGGGCCTCTTCAGATGCTGGTCTCCTCCATCGATTATAACGATTATGTGGGGCGCATCGGCGTCGGCCGTGTAGAACGCGGAAAGATCTGTGTCGGCGACGAGATCATGGTCTGCGATTATCACGATCCGTCTGTGATGCGCAAAGAGCGGATCTCCGCTCTCTTCCAGTTCAAGGACGTGCGCAGGGAGCCCTGCGATTCTGCAACTGTTGGCGATATCGTGGCCGTTTCCGGCATCGGTGACGTCACCATTGGCAATACCCTGTGCGACCCGAATGCAGTCGAACCGCTGCCCTTCGTCAAGATCAGCGAACCCACTGTGGAGATGACCTTCTCCGTCAACGACAGTCCGTTTGCCGGAACAGAAGGTGATTATGTCACCTCCCGTCAGCTGAAGGACCGTCTGTTCCGTGAACTGCTCAAGGACGTCTCTCTCCGCGTGGAGGAGACGGATTCCACAGACAGTTTCCGTGTTCTCGGCAGAGGAGAGATGCATCTGTCCATTCTCATCGAGACCATGCGCCGCGAAGGCTACGAACTGATGGTCTCCACCCCGAAAGTTCTGTACAAGGAGATCGACGGCGTCACCTGCGAGCCCTATGAGCGGCTCGTGTGTGACGTGCCTCAGGACAGTGTCGGTTCCGTCATGGAGAAGATCGGTTCCAGAAAAGGCGAACTGCTGGAGATGCTTCCCCAGGGCAGCCGCACCCGTCTGGAATTCCTGATCCCCTCCCGCGGTCTCTTCGGTTACCGAAACGAATTCATGTCCGACACCAAGGGCGAAGGCATCATGAGCTCCGTGTTTGAGAAATACGCGCCACGCAAGGGCGACATCTCCATCCGTCAGAACGGATCCCTGGTTGCCTTCGAGACCGGTGACTCCGTCACCTACGGACTGTACAACGCTCAGGACCGCGGTTCACTCTTCATCGGCCCCGGTGTGAAAGTCTATGCGGGCATGGTGGTCGGTGCTTCCCCAAAACCCGGTGATGTCACCGTCAACGTATGCAAAAAGAAACACGTCTCCAACATGCGTGCAAGCGGGTCGGATGAGGCTCTGCGCCTGACGCCGCCGCGTCAGCTCTCTCTGGAGCAGTGTATCGAGTATCTGGCGGAAGATGAACTTCTGGAAGTCACGCCCAAATCCCTGCGGATCCGCAAGCGTGAACTGGATCATGCGCAGCGTATGCGGGAACTCGCCAAAAAGAAAAACGCGTAATAAAAGAACAGGGCAGATGCATGAGGTGTCTGCCCTGTTTGTTTCTGAAGAAAAAATCCCCGCTGCATGCAGCGGGGATCCCGTATCAAGGATTGTTACTGTGGATCTGCGGGCGTGTTCGGCTGAACCTGAGCCTGAGCCTGCAGTTTCTGCTGCTCCTCGACCCATGCCTCATATTCCCGCTGTTTGCGCGCCTTCCGCGCCTTGACCACCTTGACAATGACCAGAACGATGACTGCAAGGATGATGAGTCCCGGAAGAAGCTCAATGAGTGTGAGCACAAGATCCTCACAGGTATCGACGAAATTCCGTCCGGTGCGTTTGAAGGTCTCGATAATACGCTCTCCGAAAGTCTGGGGATTGCTGGTCACCACGCTGACCTCTCTCAGGGAGATGTCGATGGTGGAGTAATCCGCGAGGCCCTGATAAATCTTCATTTGCGAAGTGTAGCTCTCGATCTGATAGATGGTCTCGGAAAGTTGCGCCTCGATCTGGATCAGATCGGAGACGGTCTCCGCCTGGTCCATCATGGCCATAAGGCGCTGACGCTGGGATTCCAGAGACTCCAGTCTGGCTTTGGTGTCCATATAGGCGCCGGTGATGTCCTCCTGCCAGCTATTGACCGAGGTAACATTGCCGAACTGAGCCGTTCCGTTCAGAAATTCCTGGAACCGGTCTGCCGGCACCTTGATCTGCATATCCACAGACTGGGTGACATAATATCCGCCGTAATTGGTATATCCGCCGTTCTGGCGCTGGGAACTGATATATCCGCCGCAAGCCTCAATTGCGCTTCGGATCGCCTGCATGCTCTGTTCGAAGTCCAGCGTCTCGATATCCACATCCGCTGAAAAAGTCAGGATCAGACCGGACTGCTTGCCGTCCGCGGAATTAGCCGGTTTAGCTTCGGAATTATAAGCTGGTTCAGGGGCAGGAACCTCCATCGGCGCGTAATCGTACGCTTCATCATAATAGAAGGAGCCACCCGCCGTTTCCATGTCTGACGGATAATAGGCACCGCTGTTTTGTGGTGATTTTCCACCGCATGCGGTGAGGAAGACCGCAGCAAGGAGTGTAAGTGCGATCAGTTTGGTCCATTTTTTCATTATCGGATCCCCCTTGTTTTTTCGTTGTTCACCTTATATGTGTCCGCAGGAATGGTTTCTGTTGCATTCTTATCAGGTCTGTAACTGATTTGTAGCAACTGATTCTTTTCTTTTACTGCGCGCACCGTATCAGATGATTTTATAAAACGTTAAGCCGGCCAGCGAATCTCCTGCGGTGCCTGAACCGGCTCTGCCTGATGAATAGCGGCATTTGCAGGAGCGTTTTTGGCTTTTGCCCTCTTGAACGGGCAAATTGAGTCGTCCGTCCTGACAATTCAATTCAGATTAATCTTATCACACTGTAAATAATCTCACTACAGTCATGCTTTTCCTGCCTGCCGTGCCCTTCGCGGAAGGTTCTTTTCTCACCCGCAGCAGTTCATGTACAGGCCGGCGTAAACTGATCGAAAAACACTGCGGCGAATTTGTTGACAAAGAAAAAAACCCGTGATAATATAGTAAAGCACTTTTCGAGAGCAAAAGTCGCTGGTATAGCTCAGCCGGTAGAGCAGCTGATTTGTAATCAGCAGGTCGGGGGTTCGAATCCGTCTACCAGCTCCATATACAGGGGAGAGTTCCCGAGTGGCCAAAGGGGGCAGACTGTAAATCTGTTGTCGACGACTTCGTTGGTTCGAATCCAACCTCTCCCACCACAAAAACCTTATCCGCTCGGATAAGGTTTTTGTTTTTTATTCTGACAGGATAAACGGTTTCTCTATGGTTCAGATGTATTTTTCTTCCCATGGACAAAAAAACGAATTATAATTGTATGGCAAAAAACAAGACAGGAGGGCTGAATATGACAAAGATCTATCTGACTGAAAACGGCGTTACCGAACTCATCGACGCACCGGTGAAAGGCTGCTGGATATGTATGACAAAGCCCTCGGAAGAAGAACTGGAGAAGATCGAGGAACTGTACGGGCTGGATCCTGACGATCTCAGCGCCGCGTTGGACGAGGAGGAGACCTCCCGTATCGATGTGGAGGATGACTATACCCTGATCCTGGTCGACATCCCCACCGTGGAAATCCGTAACGAAAAGAACCGCTACGTCACCATTCCTCTCGGCATCATCGTCACCAAAGAAGCGATCATCACTGTCTGCCTGGAAGACTCCCCCGTGCTGAACCTCTTTACCGGACGTAAGGCGAGCCAGTTTTCCACACATATGAAGACCCGGTTTATCCTTCAGATCCTTTTCGCAAACGCGAAGCTCTATCTGCGCTATCTGCGTTCCATCAACAAGCAGAGCGAGGAGCTTGAGAAATCCCTGCATGACTCCACCGAGAACTCCGCACTCATCGATATGATGGAGCTCGGCAAGAGCCTGCTGTACTTTACCACATCCCTCAAGGCGACGGACGTGGTACTGGATAAACTGACGAAGACTCCTTCCGTCAAAAAGTATCCGGAAGACGAGGAACTGCTGGAAGACGTCATCATCGAAAACCATCAGGCGCTGGAAATGTCTGAAATCTACAGCGGCATTCTGAACGGCATGATGGACGCTTACGCCTCCATCATCTCAAACAATATGAACGTGGTCCAGAAATTTATCGCGGTGGCGACCGTCGTTCTGTCCATCCCCAACATCGTCTTCGGGGCATACGGCATGAACCTGGCGCTGAACAGCATGCCTCTGGCTTCGAGCCCATATTCCTTTGCGCTCATTATCGGCATTTCGATCCTGCTCAGTTATTTCGTCTACCTTTATTTCGAAAAGAAAAGAATGTACTGAATCGAACGGATTCCCAACGCCTCCGGTCCCCACCGGAGGTGTTTTTTGTGCTACACTGATTTCGTCCTTAATCGTTTTTTAAATCTTTCTCTATTTTTTCTTAATTCGGCCTTCAGTTACAATGCAGTTGGAGGGGAGCCATGTACAACATTCTCGTCTGTGATGATGAAAAAGACATCCGCCGTGCGCTGAACATCTATCTGAGCGGCGAAGGCTACACGGTCTGTGAAGTCGCGTCCGGTGCAGAAGCCGTCGCGGAACTGAAACGGAATACATATCATCTTATACTGATGGATATCATGATGCCCGGGTTGGACGGTGTGGAAACCACGGTCCGGATCCGGGAATTCAGCAATATTCCCATCATCTTTCTCACCGCCAAGACCGAGGACACGGATAAGGTCCTTGGCCTCACCGTCGGCGGCGACGACTATGTGACCAAACCCTTCAACCCCATGGAACTGCTTGCCCGCGTCAAGGCACAGCTGCGCCGGTATACGACGCTCAACAGTCCTTCCGCAGGCAGTCTCATCACTGCCGGTGGGTTGCAGATGGACGACGACGCCAAATCGGTAACACTATACAACGAGCCGCTGTCCCTCACCCCCACCGAATACGACATCCTCCGCGTCCTGATGATGGCACCCGGGAAGGTCTTCTCTTCCCGTGAACTGTATCAGGCCATCCGGAACGAAGACCCCTTCGGCGCGGAATCTTCCATCCCTGTCCATATCCGTCACCTTCGGGAAAAGATCGAGACGGATCCCACCAACCCCCGTATGCTCAAGGTGGTCTGGGGAAAGGGATACAAACTCGAAAGCTGATCGATACTTCTGGAGAAAGATATGCTAAAACGAAAAACATGGTTTAAGGTCCTGTGCACCGTCCTGCTGTGCCTGACGCTCCTGGTCACACTGGGCAGCGGTCTCTTCCTGGAGATGGATGAGCGGAACAACTGGAACGATGGATTCTATACCTTTGCCCAAAGCAAACTGGCGGGAACATGGATGGAAAAACGGCTTGGTCGGCTCTCCTCCCGCGTCGTAGACGCCATCTGCGAGGGGGAACCGCTGAACCAGATCACGATGTCCCAGGGAATGGGATTCCGTCTGGAAAACGTTTCCGGAGAGATCCTTGCGGATACCACGACAGACGATTTTGATTTCGTCTCCGCCGTTACGCTCTATCTCAACACGCAGTACAACCGGAATTCAGCGGCTTTCTCCGAAGAATCCAATCTAACCCCGGACAGCGAGGGCACTGCCAGGCTGACTCTCAAAGGCTATATCCGCACGCCGGTCCGCCGGGGAGACGCCGCTTACTGGATCGACCGGATCTACCGGCTGATGGGTCAGCGGAACTATTTCGTCGTTGCACTTGCGGTATCCGGTATCCTCTCCGTGATCCTTTTCCTGTTCCTGATGTCTGCTGCCGGACATTCTGAAGATGTGGAAGGCATCGATCAGCGCGGATGGCACCGTATTCCTTTCGATCTGCTCACTGCATGCGTAGGAGGACTGCTGATCCTGGATTATATCGCCTATGACATGCTCTCAACTTCCTCCCGTGTGGAGAGCACCGAAGTCCAGATTGTGATCGTCATTGCGGCTGTGGTGGCGGCAATCCTGCTTCTCCTGCTGTTGGTTACCAGCCTTGCGGTCCGCGTAAAAGCTGGCAATCTGCTGAAGGGCACTTTTATCTATATGTTCTTTTCCGCAGTAGATAAAGGACTGCGCGGGGTGCCGGTTCTCTGGAAAGGACTGCTCCTCTTTCTGGTTACTGCGGGGCTGAACTTCTTTGCCGGTTTCCGGAAAGATCTCCTCACCGGCATCATTATCGCCGCACTGGACGCGGTCGCCCTGATCGCCATCGGCGTCGTGGGCTATCAGCTCGGCGAACTCAAGCGTGCCGGCCAGGAACTTGCGGCAGGAAACCTCGGTTATGTTGTGGATACCCGTCCGCTCACCCGCGGTCTGAAGGAACACGGCGAGAATCTGAATCAGGTCGGTCTCAACATACAGAGCGCAGTCGCGGAACAGCTGAAGAGCGACCGTTTCAAGACGGAACTGATCACCAACGTCAGCCACGACCTGCGCACGCCACTGACCAATATCATCAATTATGTGGATCTTCTGAAAAAAGAGCCCCTTGATGATCCTGCCGCGCAGGAATATATCGCAGTCCTGGAAAGACAGTCACACAAACTGAAGAAACTCACCGATGACCTGATTGACGCTTCCAAAGCTTCTTCCGGCGTTATCGAACTGAATACGGAGCCCATCGATCTGTCGGAATTCGTCTCGCAGATCTGCGGCGAATACCAGGAACGCTTCGTCGCCGCGAACCTCTCCCTGCTTCAGCAGAATCCGCCCGAGCCCATCATTGCCATGGCGGACGGCGGTCAGCTCAGCAGAGTGCTGGAAAACCTGCTTCAGAATGCCATCAAGTATTCCCTCAGCGGGACGAGAGTATATCTGTCTCTTTCCAAGGACAGCAATTATGCCTATCTTGAGCTGAAAAACATCTCCAAAGATCAATTGGGCATCTCCACTGAGGAACTGAAAGAACGGTTCGTAAGGGGGGACGCCAGTCGCTCCACGGAAGGCAGCGGGCTCGGGCTTTCTATCGCCCAGTCTCTCACGGAACTCATGGGTGGCACTCTTTCCATCGCACTGGACGGAGACCTGTTCAAAGTTGCGGTCTGCCTGCTCCTTGCACCACCGGTTTCTTTCCCGGAAGAACCCGCGGTGTGAAAGATGCCTAAATAAAACTGTGCTGAACGGAAAAACTCCGACCACTTCCGGTTCGGAGTTTTTCTTTAATACCCTGTTCAGAAAAAACACTTTTCCTTCCTGCGGTCATCAGCCATAATATATGAGTGAAGCCTTGCGGCCATTCATCAGACATATAGGACTGGGGTATTCTATGCGAATCATCTTTATACGGCATGCGGAGCCGGATTACGAGCACAATACGCTGACAGAGAAAGGATTCCGGGAAGCGGAATCTCTTTGCCGCAGGATGGAAGAATGGCATGTGGACGCCTTCTATTCTTCCCCGCTGGAGAGAGCCCTTCTGACCGCCAGACCGATTCTGAAAAAACTGGGGAAAAAAGTGACGGTCCTGAACTGGATGCGAGAGTTTCATTATGTCGTACCTGATCCGATCACGGGAGAGATCGGCGCACCGTGGGATTTCTATCCGGAATACTGGACAAACCAGGAAGGTTTTTACGACAGGGAGAACTGGTTCAAAGAACCTGTCTTCCGGAAAAATCCCGGTTATAAACCCGCCGTGTTCCGTCTGCGTAAAGGGATGAATAAGCTGATGTCGTCCTATGGGTATCAGAGGACGGGAGGATATTACACTTTCGATGCCACCCTGCCGTACGAATCATCGGAAAAAACGATCGTGATCTTCGGCCATCTCGGGGCGAATCTGGAAGCGATCGGATATCTTCTGGGGATTTCCCCTATCATACTGCAGCAGACCTTTTATATTGCTCCCACCAGCGTCTCGATTCTGAACACCGAGATGCGCAGGGGAAGAGCCGCCATGTTCCGCGCTCAGTGCGTTGGAGATGTGACCCATCTGATTCGTGACGGTGAACCGCTCTCCGGCTATGGAGCATTCTCTTCCCTGCATCAAAAATGATCCGGATACATATAAAGGCTGTGATGAAAGCGGCAGAACGGTCACCGTTTTCATCACAGCCTTTCTTGGTACAGTATCAGATCTCAAAGATGTAATAACCGCATGCGTTGATCACCTTGGTATCACCGAAAACGGTCTCCCGGGGAATACCATGCCCGTAATTGATGTGGATATGCCCGTGGATGAAATACTTCGGTCGGAAACGTTCCATCAGTTTCCGGAAGCACTCAAAGCCGCGATGGGGCGGGGTATCAAAATCATTCAGATGTCGCGCCGGCGCATGAGTCACAAGAATATCAAAGCCTCTGTGTTTAAGAATCCGGGGCAATACCTTCAGGATCCGTTTCCGCATACCAGCTTCCGTAAACATATGCGCTCCGTTCCGATATCGGTATGACCCGCCAAGTCCCAGTATGCGGATACCATCCTGTACATATACCTTACCGTCGATACAGATGCAGCCTTCCGGCGGTTCCGTATCAAAAAGATCATCATGGTTGCCGTGCACATATACGAGCGGGCAGTTTGCCATCGTCACCAGAAATTCCAGATAGTCCTTCCGTAGATCGCCGCAGGCAATGATCAGATCGAACTCGTCCAGAGAACCTCTGGTGTAATAGTCATAATATCGTTTGGATTCGACATCCGATACCGCAAGGATTTTCATTTTGTGTGCCGGAAATACTCCAGTCCTTCTTCAAGCAATATCCCGGCTGAAATCAGCCGGGACTGTATTGTTTCAGTGGCAGCTCACTTCTTCATTTCCTCAGCGTTTTTTTCCATCCGGATCCGGATCGCTTTATTGAGCTGATAGGCGAAGATCTCGTTGAGTGCGTGGCGAGACTGCGTGTACTGGTCGGCCAGTATTTCCTCATCGGGGTACTGAACCGCCAGTTTCTGGATGCTGCGCTTCAGCAGCTCATACCGCTGCCGCAATTCCATGTCGTTGTTAATCATCTCTTCTTTTCACAATCTTCATCTGCCCCGGTACATCTCATCATAGTATTTCTGATATGCGCCGGATACGACGCCATCGATCCATTCCCCATTGTCCAGATACCAGCGGATCGTCTTCCGGATCCCGTTCTCAAACATAGTCTCCGGTTCCCAGCCAAGAGCGTCATGGATCTTCTGCGGATCGATACCGTATCTGCGGTCATGCCCTTTGCGGTCTGTTACATGCCGGATCAGGGATTCGTCTACCGTCTCATCCTGGTTGTCGTGGATATAGGAGATGACCGAATTGACGATAAACAGATTGGTTCGTTCATTATGTCCGCCGATGTTGTACACCTGGCCTACTTCGCCTTCCCGCACGACCAGATCGATGGCCTTGCAGTGATCCTCCACATATAGCCAGTCACGGATCTGAAGGCCGTCTCCGTAGACGGGCAGTTCCCTATGGTTCAGGCAGTTATTGATCATCAGCGGAATCAGCTTCTCCGGGAACTGGTAGGGACCATAGTTGTTGGAGCAGCGGGTGATATTCACCGGCATGCGGAATGTATCGTAATAGCTCTTGACGATCAGATCCGCAGACGCCTTGGACGCACTGTAGGGACTGTGGGGATCCAGCGGGGTATCTTCACGGAAAAATCCCTCCGGGCCCAAGGAGCCATAGACCTCATCCGTGGAGACCTGAAGGAATTTCACGCCCTCACGGAACCCACCGTTGCCGTCGCTCCATTTATCTCTGGCGATATTAAGCAATGTGGCGGTGCCCAGCACATTAGTGCGGATGAAGACCATCGGGTCCGAGATGGACCGGTCCACATGGGACTCCGCAGCGAAATTGATGACTGTATCGATGTCAAACTCGTCGAACAGGGCACTGACCCCTTCCGCGTCGCAGATGTCCATCTGCCGGAAGACATAGCGCGGGTCGTTCTCGACTTCCTTCAGGTTCTCCAGGTTGCCCGCGTAAGTCAGTTTGTCCACATTGACAATAAAGATCTCCGGGTCTTTTTTCAGTTCATAGAGGATAAAATTGGAGCCGATAAAGCCGGCGCCGCCGGTAACGATTACTCGTTTCATAGCGTTCCTTCCTTTTTCAGTGTTTCGATATATTCCCGGATCGCTTCCTGCCAGGGGCGGAACTCGTCCCCTACCGTGGCTCTCAGCGCCAGATTATCCAGTGCAGAATAGGCAGGCCTCTTCGTAGGTGTCGGATATTCCGCGGTAGTACAGGGCAGCACTTCCGCATCGATGCCTGCCAGCGCGACAAATTCCTTTGCGAAGTCATACCAGGAGCAGACACCGTTGTTCGTCCCGTGGTAGAGTCCGTACGGTGCGCTGTCCGCAATCTTGAGCATATGGTATGCGAGATCCACCGCTGAAGTGGGATTGCCGAACTGGTCGTTGACCACGGTCACCTTTCCCTTCTCCTTCGCAACGCGGAGGATCGTTCTAACGAAGTTCTTTCCGCTGCCGTACAGCCACGCTGTCCGGATGATGAAATACCGGGAGCAGTTGTCACGCACGTACAGTTCTCCGGCATATTTCGTCTTGCCGTAGACTGAGATCGGGCAGGGCACGTCGTACTCCGTCCGCGGTGTTTCCTCTGTGCCTGGGAACACATAGTCTGTGGAGACATGGAAAAGCTGGGTTTCCGTCTTCTCACATGCCTCGGCCAGGAAAAGCGGAGCAAGCGCGTTGACACGGTAAGCATCTTCCCGATGGGATTCGCATCCGTCTACGTTGGTGTAAGCCGCACAGTTGAAAACGATGTCAAAACTGCCGTTGCGCAGATATTCCTTGACCGCGTATTTGTCGGTCAGATCCAGTTCTTCCAGGTCGATTGCCACGACTGTGGCGTTCCGGAACCGTTTCGGGACCTCCCCGATGGTACATCCGCCCTGTTCGAGCTGCCTGCGCAGTTCTGTTCCGAGCTGGCCTTTCGCTCCGGTGATCAGTATCCGCATGTTTGCCTCCTGCTGTTCAGTGTTCTGCGATCTGTCTGAGATATTTGCCGTAGTCGCTCTTGCCGTACCGCTGAGCGGATACCAGGAGATTCTCCTTGTCGATCCAGCCCTTGGAATATGCGATCTCCTCCAGACATGCCACATAGAGTCCCTGCCGCTGCTGGATCGCGTCCACGAAGTTCGCGGCATCCAGCATCGCGCGGTGCGTACCGGTATCCAGCCATGCCATACCGCGGCCGAACAGTTCCACACGCAGATCTCCCGCCAACAGATAGGCGTTGTTCACCGCCGTAATCTCCAGTTCTCCCCTTGCGGAGGGCTTGATGTGCTTGGCGATCTCCACGACCCGGTTGTCATAGAAATACAGGCCGGGGACAGCATAACTGGATTTCGGCTGCTGAGGTTTCTCCTCGATGGAGAGCACTTTACCATCGGGCGAAAACTCCACCACGCCGAAATCGCTGGGATTGGAGACGTGATATCCGAAGATCGTCGCGCCTTCCTTGCGGGCGGCCGCTTTCTGAAGCCGCTCCGAGAAACTGTACCCGTAGAAGATATTGTCTCCGAGAACAAGGCAGACACTGTCCTCCCCGATGAACTGTTCCCCGATGAGAAAAGCCTCTGCCAATCCATTCGGCGCTTCCTGGACCGCGTACTCGAACTTCACGCCCAACCGCTCTCCCGTTCCCAGCAGTTCTTCAAATGCGGGCAGGTCGCGCGGTGTGGAGATGACCAGGATCTCCCGGATCCCCGCAAGCATCAGCGTCGAAATCGGATAGTAGATCATGGGTTTGTCGCAGACTGTCAGCATCTGTTTGCTGACAGCGATTGTGGACGGATAAAGCCTGGTTCCGGCTCCGCCGGCAAGAACGATCCCTTTCATTTGTTTTTTCCTTTCTTCTGATAGGAATAATCCCAATGGAAGCCCCATTTCCCAAAGTACAGGAAACTGGACCATACAAGGATCAGCAGGTATTTGAAACTGTGATTGTACTCCCGCTCCCATGCGTGGAACACATAGGTGTGGGGATAATAAACGGCACGGTGAGTTAGTCTGACCCGCCGGCTGATGTCGAAATCTTCAAAATACAGGAAGAACCGCTCGTCATAGCCTTTCAGCTGTTTGAAAAGATCCGTCCGGATCAGCGAGAAACAGCCCGTCACGTTTTCGATCTCAGTGGGTTCGCTGAAATCCGTGTCCATCATCAGGTATTCATCCACGATGGGCTTGAGTTTCTTCTCGAAGATATGACGTCCCACCAGCGCTCCGTAGACAGGCGTTCTCCTGCCGATCCGCTGGATCTCTCCGTTGGGGAAGCGGATCTCCGGCGTGACCTGACCGACATCCTCATGCGCTTCCATATACTGAGCGAGTTCAGTCAGAACATCCCTGTCGAAAAGGATGTCCGGATTGACGAACGCGTGATATTTGCTTGTCAGCACGGGAAGGACCGCGTTGTGTCCGTAACCGAATCCGCCGTTGCGGGGATTCTGGATCGTGACGACCGACGGGAATTCCTCTTTGATTTTTTCCAGTGTGCCGTCCTTCGATGCGTTGTCCACGACGTACAGAGTAAGATCCACACCCTTGGTATGTTTCAGGATGCTCTCCACTGCCTGACGTGCCTTGTCATAACTGTGATAGGTCACGATCGTCGCGGAAACAGGTATCCGTTCACTCATAAGCTGATCGCTCCCCTTCTCAGGATAAAGAACCGAAGTATTTCACGGTCCTGCGGTACAGATCACGGTAAAAGTCCATATCGATATCGGTAATGACTGTACAGTTGGGCTCTCCTTCCACGACCTTGCTCTGGCCCCATGTACCTTCCAGGAACCGTTCCGTCTGGATCTCGACCCGGTCTTCCTCGGTCTCGCATTTGTCCGGATCGATGACGTACGCCACTGCGATGGCGTCATGCACGACGGAGGCTTTGTCTCCCTCCTTGTTGATCTTCACATCGGAATAGCCGTGGACCAGTTCGTTGAACATGCCGCCGATGCGGGAACCGCTCTCCTGAGCAAGTTTTGAGATGAAATCAAAAGAGATGCCCGTCTTGAGAGTCACATTCAGTCCCGCCATTACAAGGGGGATACCGCTTTCGAAAACCATCTTCGCCGCGGGCGGATCCACATAGAAGTTGAATTCCGCATAGGGCGAGACATTGCCGCGGGTGGTAGAGCCGCCCATCATAACGATCTGCTTGATCATCGGCTTGATGTCCGGATGCATGATCAGCGTTCTCGCGATGTTGGTCAGCGGGCCAATTGCGACGATCACCAGTTCTCCGGGATATTCTTTTGCCTTCTCATAGATATAGTCCCATGCCCGAAGAGGGTGAAACTGTTTGTCAGACTGCGGAATCACCACGCCGCCCATGCCGGTCTCGCCGTGCGTGCTGGTGGCATAACGGCCGAATCGGCAGACCAGCTGGTCATAACTACCTTCCGCGACATCAGCGTCCACGCCGAGAAAAGAGACCAGATCCAACGCATTGCGGTGGGTATGGACCGCGGAAACGTTGCCGTCCACCGGGGTCAGACCAAGCAAATGGATCTTCTCGCTTGCAGCGGCGATCATGATCGCCAGCGCGTCATCCACGCCGGGATCCGTATCGATAATCACAGGGATCTTCTTCTCATCCATATTAAAAACCTTCCTACAAAATCAGAATCGGTTCAGATCGAAATCAGAGGGAACGGAATGCACGAACTTTTCCAGAACGGTGACCGTATCCGCCACATCCTTCATGGAGATCACCTCTTTCGGACTGTGGGCATAGCGGTAAGGAGCACCCATATCCAGAACCGGAATACCATCGCCTTCCAGCTGCAGATAAGCGGAATCCGAAAGCGCTCCGCGGAGGATACACCGCTGGAGAGGAATTCCTGCAGCCTTCGCGCTCTGCTTCATCAGGTCGAACATACCCTTATGGGCAACCTGCCCGTCCAGTGTCTTCCCATGGAAATTCATCACCGTAACGCAGGGCCCGCCGTCCATTACCACATTGGAAGTGCCCTTCAGATCGGGAGTATCTCCACAGCCCGGAGAAAGCAGGCAGACCGCCATGTCCGTCTTCGCTGTTCTTGCCGCGATCATGGCGCCCTTTGCGTTGGTTTCCTCCCAAACGGTGCCCACAAGATGGACGGTGATCCTAGGGCGCTTCCCGGAAAGCAGTTTTGCCAGTTCCAGCAGCTGAACCATGCCTACCGCATTGTCCAGGTAGGAACCGCAGACACGGTCGTGCTCCAGGTCGAAAAAAACAGGATAATAGCAGACCGGACAGCCCACCTCGATCTCCTGCTCGTGAAGTTCCGCCTCGCTGGTGAAACCAAGATCTGCGGAAAGAGACGCAAGTGGGTCCACCTTGCCGCGCTCCGCATCAGACATCGTCTGATACGCCCTAGCGCCGAGCACTGCAGGATACCAGTTCCCGTTCTCACTGCCGACAAGCAGCGGCGTTCCCTGAACCAGTTTCTCAGGGATCCCGCCCTGACGTTCCAGTGTCAGGAATCCTCTGGGATCCAGATACTTGACCAGGAAGCCGATGGTGTCCATGTGCGCGAAGATCATCAGGGATGGCGCATTCTCATCCGTTCCGGAAATGGTGCCGATCACGTTGCCGACTCTGTCGATGCGCGCAGTATCACAGAAGGCGGCAAGATCTTTGCAGAAAGTCTTTGCCGCTTCTCCTTCATAGCCCGATACCCGCGGGATGCGCGCGTACTGTTCCAGTTTGTTCCGAAGATCTGTCATAGCCATGGTCCACCTCGAATGTGCACAATTGTACATGTTAATTCTATCAAATGCGGCACTCCTTTACAACGCAGGTCTTGACG
This sequence comes from uncultured Faecalibacterium sp., assembly GCA_946411155.1. GTDB lineage: Bacteria > Bacillota > Clostridia > Oscillospirales > Ruminococcaceae > RUG11783. Next base: position 6,250 of record CAMKDB010000006.1, on the reverse strand, counting down.
GTCTGCCGTTTTCTGCACACCGGATTGCTGATATACTGATAGACAGAGAAAAGGAGTAATCAGCGATGTTTTATCTTGGAATCGATTTCGGAACGACAGGCGTCCGTACCGGCCTGTACGACAGGAACGGTACCGAGGCCGGGTTCAGTTCTGTCCCATATGAGACCTTCTCTTCACGCCCGGGCTATGCGGAACAACGCCCTATGGATTGGTGGGAAGCGCTCGGTAAGGCGGTAAAACTCCTGCTGGAGAAGACCGGAACGGATCCCGCTCAGATCGTGTCTCTCGCCGTGGATTTCCATTCCTGCAGCGTCCTGCTCTGCCGCAGAGACGGATCTCCGCTGCGGGATTGCCTGATCTGGATGGATGTACGAGCAGCCAGAGAAAGCGATGAGATCAACAGCAGAACCGGTGAAGAGCTGTCTCCGGAGTGGATGCCCGCAAAACTGCTCTGGCTGAAACGGAATGAGCCGGAACAGTATCAGGATGCCGAGATCTTCTGTGAAGCGGAAGACTGGATGAATTATATGCTTACCGGCATCTGGAGCACCAACGTCAACAACTCCGTCAACTGGGGATATAACGCAGACAACGGCTGTTTTGACGCCGGGTTCTATGAAGCGATCGGCATGCCGGACGCGATCGATAAATTCCCCTCTTCCACCGTTTTCGCTGTGGGAGACCGGATCGGAAACCTGACAACTCAGGCAGCCGCCCATCTCGGGCTCTCACCGGAAACCCTGGTCGCCTGCGGCGGCATCGACAGTTCCATCGGAATCCTGGGAATGGGCGCAGCTGAGGAAGGAAAACTCGCTTTGTGCACCGGTTCCAGCAACCTTGCCATGGTCCTGACCAAAAAACCGCTATTCAACCTGAACGGTGTCAACCTCGGGCCACACCATCTGATTCATGGTTATTACACGGATTACCGCGGTCAGACGGCTTCTGGTTCCGTCATCAACTGGGCAAAACGCAACCTCTATTCCGAATTGCCGGATAAGGAGGCCTATTCCGTTATGGACCTCGAAGCAGCTCAGATCCCGGTCGGAAGTGATGGGCTTCTGGTTCTGGATTATTTCCAGGGCAACAAGCATCCTTATCTGGACGGCAGCGTCAGGGGTATGATCTATGGTCTGTCCCTGTCCCACACCCGCGCGCATCTGTTCCGCGCCATCATGGAAGGTGTCTGCTATGAGACCGCACATCTGCTGAAACAATTCGGGGATGCCGGAAGGCCGATCCATGAAATCAGCCTTTCAGGCGGGTTTGCTTCCAGCGACCTGTTGCTGTCCATCCTTGCCGATGTCTGCGGCGTCACGATCAATGTCCCGGAAAACAGTCAGTGCTCCTGCCTGGGTTCCGGCATCGTGGCTGCAACCGCTGCAGGGGCGTGGTCCGATCTTCAGGAAGCCTCCGTACACATGACACGCTTCCGCAAAACGGTTCAGCCGGATCCCGAAAACCACCGCAAGTATCTGCTGCTATTCGGAAAATATCTGGAACTGTACCCGGAATTCAAGGACTTCTTCCACAGTCTTTCCGAGCTGAACGCTCAGATGTGAAATAGCCGTTAAAAAACGCAAAATGCCCGGATCCTCCCGGATCCGGGCAACTTTTTTATTTTTGGATTTTCCACAAACCTTCATCCGGCAGCGGGAACCGAAGATCTCTTTCTTCTCCGGTATCCGGATCTGCAAAAACCAATCTGACTGTCCTCAGATACAGGCCGGGACCGCGGTATCTGCTTCCGTATCTGCGGTCACCTGCGACAGGGAATCCTCTGGAAGCAAATTGTGCGCGGATCTGGTGTGTACGCCCGGTCTCCAGCCGGACCCTCACCAGAGAGAAGCGGATGCCGTCAGTTTCCGTCTCCGCTTCCTTCACATAGGAAAGACTGGCTTCCCGGACTCCTGCCCGCTTTCTGTCCACCACATAAGTCTTGTTCCTGCTCCGGTCATGGAAAAGAAGGTCCGTCCAAGCACCTTCACTTCCGGGATCGCCCTCCACCAAAGCCGCATATTCTTTGCGCATCCTGCCGTCTGCAACCTGAGCGGACAGCGTTGCTGCAGCCTGACGGGTCTTCGCATAAAGGATCCCACCGCTGACGGGTTTGTCCAGCCGGTGGATGGGAAAAACTTCCCTTAGTCCGAGCTGCGCGCAAATCAGATCCGGCATGCCGCCATTTTCGGAAAGAACGCCCGCCGGTTTCTCACAGACCACCCAGGAATCAGTTTCCTGGTATAGAAGGATCATTTCCATTTATTTCCGGATATCCTTGGTTGCGATAAGAGGAATACCCGTTCCACAGAGGTCCGGAAGGATCACGTCCCCGACCCGAACAGGTGCCTTTGCACGCACGCTCTGGATCACTTTCATCGCATCAAACAGTTTTGCTTTCGGGATGCCGTCCTTTGAGCGGACCGGCAACATTGTTTCCGTATCCGAATCGATCCGAACTGTCGTCGTAAGCACACGCAGAGGATTTGTCAACTCCGCTTTGGCAAATGCGTCTCCGCGGGGACAGACGTTTCCGGTCACTTCGTGAGTATCGACATCGATCGACAGTCTGCAGCCTCTGGGACATTCCAGACAAGTCATCACTTTTACTGCCATTTCCTACTCCTCCAACGATACTGTGATCTCATCCCCGGCGCCCTTCTCGTCCAGCAACGATGCCTTCAGATCGATGGTCTGCATCTCGCCCGGAGCAAGGTGCATCCTTCTGACCCGGACGACCTCTTCTCCTCCGCGTGAGATCACGAGACTGGCTTTTGGAAGCGCGCGGTTGACACGGAGATACAGACGGATCGTTTTGTCTCCCAACCCTTTGCGAACTTTCTGCGGAACCGTGTATGTTACACCGCCTGAGGTACGAACCGTATAGCAGGAACGGTCCTGCTCGCCGTTAAGCACATACTCCGCAGCCGATTTCCCAGCATATTCCGACTCCTCCGAAACGTAGTCCACCAGATCGTGGACATGGAGCACGTTGCCGCAGGCAAAGACGCCTTCCAGAGAGGTCTCTCTGTTTTCGAAAACTTCCGCGCCGCGGGTACGGGGATCCAAAACGATGCCGGCCGATTTCGTCAACTCGTTCTCAGGAAGCAATCCTACTGACAGCAGCAGTGTATCACACTCGAAATCGATCTCCGTTCCAGGGATCGGATTCAGTTTCTCATCCACCTTGGAAACCGTGACACCGGTCACCCGGCGGGTTCCGCGGATATCCGTCACGGTATGGGAAAGCATAAGCGGTATATCGAAATCATCGAGACATCTGGCTATGTTTGCCCTCAGTCCGCTGGAATGAGGCATCACTTCCACACATGCAAGGACCTTCGCTCCCTCCAGCGTAAGGCGGCGCGCCATGATCAAGCCGATATCGCCGGATCCGAGGATCACGACGCGTTTGCCCACCATATAACCGTCGATATTCATATAGCGCTGCGCGGTGCCTGCGGAAAATACGCCCGCGGGACGCGTCCCGGGGATCGCAATGGCGCCGCGGGTCCGTTCCCGGCAACCCATCGCCAGGATCACACTCTTTGCCTGATAACTCACAAATCCGTCCGTTGGATTGACACAATGGACCGTTTTATCCGGATCGATGCCCAGCACCATCGTGTCCGTCTTGACTCCGATGCCGGTGCCGAAGACCATATCCTCGAAGCGCGAAGCATACTCAGGACCCGAGAGCGCTTCACCGAAACGCTTGACACCGAACCCGTTGTGGATGCACTGATTCAGGATTCCGCCCAGTTCCCGGTCCCGTTCCAGGATCAGGATATTGTTCAGGCCGCCCTCCAGTGCGGCGTGCGCGGCAGCGAGTCCCGCGGGACCTCCGCCGATGACGATCAGATCATACATCATCTTACAGGTCCTCCTTCATTCTTCCGACGAGCACCTTGCTACCTGCCCTGTCTTCCAGCACTTCGGTCTCATCGATTCCAAGTTCTCTGGCGATGATCGCGGCGACTCTGGGCGAACAGAATCCGCCCTGACAGCGGCCGAGGCCGGCATTGCAGCGGCGTTTGACTCCGGAGATGCTTACCGCCGGAATCACTTCGTGCAGACTTGCGACGATTTCCCCTTCCGTTACCGTCTCGCATCGGCAGATCACTCTACCAAAGCGGGGGTCTCTCCGGATCCATTCGTTCTTTTCCTTTGGGGAAAGGTCACGGAAACGGACCACCGGTCTGCTGTCGTCGAATTCCTCTTTTTCCTTCAGTTCCAGGCCCATGCCTTCCAGCAGCTCACAGGCATATTTCCCGATTGCGGGGGATGCGGTGAGCCCCGGTGACTTGATTCCTGCAAGATTCAGGAATCCTTTGACCGTGCGGCTTTCGCCGATGCAGAAATCATCGAATTCGGTGTTTGCCCGCACGCCAGCGAAGTTCCGGATGTTTTCCCGGAACGAGATCGACGGAACAGAACGTCCCGCGACTCTGCGGACATAGTCCAGACCTTCCTTTGTCGTTGCCCTGTCATCCTTGTAAGTCACAGCGTTCGCGTCCGGGCCAACGATCAGGTTTCCGTGTACCGTGGGCGACACGAGGACGCCCTTACCGGTCTCATTCGGGCACTGGAAAATCACGTGAGAGACGCGGTTCCCTTCCGACTTGTCCATCAGGAAGTACTCCCCTTTCGTAGGCACCACTGTGAATTCCTTTACACCGATCATCTCATGTACACTGTCGGAATTGACGCCTGCAGCGTTAACGATATATCTAGCACGGTATTCCGTACCGTCTCCTGTCTCGATGACGAACAGTCCTCTCTCCTTCCGGATCGAGATGACACGTTTTTCCCGGAAAAGTTCCGCACCGTTTTTTACCGCAACCTCTGCCATCGCAAGCGTCAGGTCCCAGGGATTGATTACCGCTCCGGTCGCCGCATACAGTGCGCCGACGACGTTCTCCGAAAGATTCGGTTCCATCTTCAGCGTTTCTTCACGGTCAAGGAGCTTCATATCCGGCACCCCGTTTTCCAGACCGCGTTCATAGAGTTTCCGGATATGCGCCAGATCCGTGTCGGAAAAGGCAAGAACCAGTGAACCGCAATGGCGGATCGGCACGTTCAGCCGTTCAGCGATCCTGCCGATCATCTCGTTGCCTTCCACATTCAGTCTGGCCATTAAAGTACCGGGTGTAGGGTCATAACCTGCGTGAACGATTGCACTGTTGGCTTTTGACGTACCGTCAGCCACATCATTCTCTGCTTCAAGAACCGCAATGTTCAGATCATATCTGGACAACATGTATGCCGTTGCGGCTCCGATGACTCCACACCCGATGATCGCTACATCGTAAGTCATGGGCAAAACTCCATTTCTTCTTATTTACTATAATATAATTATAGACCAGACAAACACGGCAAAAAAGCATTGTTTCCCGTCCCCAGGCACAAACTTGAATTCCATAGCGCCTCATGGGATAATACATTCAGTCGCGAGCGATCCTATGATGAATACCGGGAGGTTACCCATATGCCCAGTCTTTGGGAATTGCTTCTATACTCCGCTTTGGGAATGCTGGTCGTTTTCTTTGCATGGCGTGTTAAAAACCAGAAAGAAGAACTTCGGCAGCTTGAAGAAGAGAACGAACGGAAGAAAAAAGAATCGTCGAAAACCGATTTCGACGAGTAATATATGTGTGCGTTTCTCTGCCCTTACGGGCAGAGCGCCCAAGAGACGTGCCCCAATTTGGCCGTCTCATGATATAGCAGGATCCCGCCCGGGATCCTGCACTTTTTTATCTTCACTTTCCCTATGCCAGTCCGTTGCTGACGACAACGATCTCAATTTCTGCCGTCTGGTCCGGCATTACGAACTGGTACTCCCCCGGCCTGATGAATACGCATTCCGAACCGTTCATCCGGACGTACATATCCGCGTCGTCAACGGTAAAGGTACTGATCGTCACGGTGCTTCCCGCTCTTGCAAATCGCGGAGTTTTCACCCACTCCCTATGCGGAGATTCGACAAGAATGCGATGATATCCCATTACCGACATGGCAAAAACGGTTAAAAGTAATACCGCAAGAACAATAACCGGAATAAGTAACCACTTCATTTTTGATCTTCTTTCCATTTCATTGTCATCTCCGTACAACACGATGCTGCGAATCCTGCCCGACACGGGCTTCGTATTATTTTATACTATAACATTCCGGAAGAAAACACAAAAAAAGGATCCTTCAAGGATCCTTTTAAAAGGTGGCGCCTCAAGTAGGGCTCGAACCTACAACCCTC
>CAMKDB010000005.1 GCA_946411155.1 uncultured Faecalibacterium sp. | reverse complement strand
AGCAGGGAGAGTTTCACCCTCTTTGTATTCTGCCCCAAAGAAAGAAACGCCCGCCTCCCGGGGGAGACGGGCTCTATTTTCAGCCGTCCAGCAATTTCGCGTCGATGATCTGGAAGTTCGCCCGGTGGATATACAGGGGTTTCCCGTCGATGGATAGTTTGGTGAATTTTGGCAGATCGTCCGGCACTTCCCAGTAAACGCTCCTGCCGGAAAATACGTAGATCGGCGCTCCGGTCTGGGACTTGATCACCACGACCATCGGCTTTCCGATATAGTTCCGTATCGCATTGAGCCTGCCTGCGATCAGCGCCTGCTCGCTCAGTGAACCGGTTCCGTTTCCCTCGATCTCTTCCAGATAGAATTCATAGTCCGGAGTCAGCCCCTTGTCATAGAAGACACAGGTATCGCCGCAGGAGATGATCTGCCGTCCATCCACCGTGATGGTAATGACGGAACTGAGCGTTTCCAGTTTTCCGGATGCTCCATCCATCTCCATGCTCTCACCCAGAACATTGGAAGTAATATCGATATTCCGGCCATGAGTCGTCATGGTCCGGATCCCGTTGTTGTCGAAAGTATCAATCACATATTCATTGCCGAAGATGGTACCGTGCATCTCCGAGATCCGGTGACGGAGATACTCCATTCTCAGCAGGATACCGATCCCCAGTGCCAGCAAAATCAGAAGCACTGCTCCAAGGATCCACCATTTTCTTTTTTTGCCTGCAGCCATATATCCGTTACAGTCCTTTCCGCCATAAAGGCGCATTTCGTCTCACCCATTCTAGTCCAGAACCTGTCGGAGCGCAAATCATTCTATGCCCTGTGCGGACGCGGCGTCATTGATTCATCCGCTCCACGATGCTATGCTTATAACATCGAAAGCTTTTTTTCTGCTTGATCGGCGGTCGTCACGCGCACCTTTTATTTCCCGAATAGTGACGTGTCGTCCTGCTTGATCCGAATCCTTCCAGACGGATCCGGAAGAGTTCCTCCTCCTCTCCGTCTGTATGTCCGCAGACGCAGGACATCTGATGTCCTGTACGGATGCGTGGCCTTAAAGGAGGACTGATAATGAAGTATTTCTGGACACACAGGGACAATATCCCGGAAGGTCTCGGTTACGGACAGTTCACTCCAAAGCATATGGCATGGATGTCGGGCGTCGCTCTTTTCATTGCTGTTGTCACAGTATGGTACGGCAAAGCGGCGCCGGAGGGAAAACAGTTTCTGCTGCGGATCCTTGCCTGTTCTCTGATTGCGATCGACATCTTCAAGATGATCGTTATCGCAAGATCAGATGTGAAGCTCAGCGATTATCTGCCATTGGAAATGTGCAGTTTCGGCGCGTATTTCATCGTCTGTGATACCATCTGGCCAGAAAACCCATTCTTCCGTGTCATGCTGCTGACCCTGTTCCTGCCTGGTGCATTCATGGCTATCCTGTTCCCTACGACCTCCCCGCTCCCGGCGATCAATTTCTTCACGATCCATCAGTTTCTGTACCACGGGCTGATCGTCGCTTACGGAATCGCACGTTTCGCCAGCGGAGAGATTCCTCTCGTATATGCCGATCTTTGGGGATCGATCGCGAAGATCCTGATTCTGGTCGCGGTCATGTATGTCATTGACACCGTATTCAAGAAGAACTATATGTTCCTGCGGGATTACTATGGAAATCCGTTGCTTGGCGTCATCTGGAAAGTTTGCAGAGGCGGTTTCGCCTACACCTGCGGACTGACCGTCTTTTCGGTCTTTATGATCCATGTCTTCTTCGCTCTTTTCAAATGCATTGAACTCCTGATGCTGCGCTAGAGATCTTTCCTGCATGCAGACAGAAAGGAAAATAATATGAACAAAAAAGCCTTAGCCCTTCTGGCATTGCTTCTGGTCCTCGCCGTCGGAGTGTACATCGGTTTCCGCATCGGCCTTGCTAGTGCGCCGCAGCCTGAGGTCATCCCGACACCTGCCACCGATCCCACCCCGGATCCCGGACAGACGGACCCGCTGACACCGGAACCGATCTATGAGCCGATACCCGATCCGGAGCCTGAACCTGAACCGGTCGTACTTATCCCCACGGATCCGGAACCTTCCGGTCCGGATGAACCAGAACTGCCGGAAGACGGTCAATATGACACCAAGGATGAGGTCGCTCTGTACCTGTTCCTCTATGGGCACCTTCCGGACAACTTCGTTACCAAACGGCAGGCGCGGGATGCCGGATGGTCCAACGGTTCTCTGGAACCGTATTTCCCGGGATGCAGCATCGGAGGCGACGTATTCCAGAATCGGGAAGGCCTTCTTCCGAAAGTCAAGGGACGCACCTACTACGAATGCGATATCGGAACCACCGGCAAAAAATCCAGGGGTTCCAAACGGATCGTTTTTTCCAACGACGGCCTGATCTATTACACCGACGACCACTATGAGTCGTTCACACTGCTGTATGACGCGGAGGGCAAAGTATCATGAAGATCTTCCTTTTGGACGGAAAAGATATGACAAGCCGCGAATCTGCGTACCGCAATATCGAGCGCAATATGGAGTTCCCGGACTGGTTCGGTCATAATCTGGATGCCCTGGCCGACTGTCTCAGCGAACTGGAACCGGATACTGCAGTCATCTTCGTGAACACCGACGCTCTGAAAGAGAATCTGGGCAATTACGCGAACAAAGTGCTTGCCACCTTCCGCGACATCTCGGAGGAATTCGGCTTCCGATTCATTGAGAAAGGATGACCAGAGCATCTGACTGATAAACGCAACAAAGGCCCCGGCATCCGGGGTCTTTGTTTTTGCTTTGATCGATCCGTCAGGCGGGGACTCTGCTGCGGAACATTCCCTCTTTCGCGATATAGGATGCGAGGTCTGCCTGATAGAGCTGCGTGACGACATAAACGTTCAGGCTTCTGGCACCGAACAGTGCCGACTCCCGGTAAGTATCGAAGAAAAGATCAACCACTGCGATTCCTGCCGCGGAAGCTTCACAGTAATCTGCGGCGATCGCCCATCCGTAGACGAATTTACCATTGGCGGACGTGATATACAGCAATGATCCGTATGGAATCAGACTGGGATCCACCGCCACCATGCCCTGGGACAGGAACATGCCGGATGCGCCGTAAGAACCTTTCTTGAAATTATATGCTGTGCACCGTCCGGAATAAACAGCGGTGTATTCGGTCGGCACGTTGTCCAGGATCTGAACGTCGGTATACTGCGCACCGTTGATCGGGGACGCCGTGATCTCAGCGCCTACGAGCAGGATATAATCCGTCGGTTCTTTCGTTACTTCGGAGCGTATCTCCTCGTGGCTCTCCAGTTCCCCATTGACGTACTTGTCAAGATAGGTCACTTCCCGTTCTCCGTCCGACTTCTGTGACTCATTGATTGCGTAGGTCCTGCCGGGTCTCAGGCAGGGCGTCATTCTTTCCACTGCCTGCGCGGAGATCACCTCTGTCTCCGTGCATTCCTCGTAGCGGACACGGGTCACACGGACCGTATCCCCGTCATTGAGCGGCGTCGCGCTGACAGGCTCCACAAAATCATCGTTTTCCAGTTCCACGCCGGCGAAATCCAGCAGTTCGCCCACGTTTTTCACCTGCCCGTCCAAAACACGGATCTCATTCACGGAACCGTCAACTGAGAGATAGATATTCATTGCCCGCTCCACCTCTACGGTCTGGACCGGTCCGTTTTCTTCCACGGTCACCTGATCCGGGTCTTCAAGCGGCTTGGCAGGCCCTTCATTCACCAGTTCACCGGGATCAGTCTGATTGGAGACCGTGATGCCGAGAAAATCCCGTTCACGCTCCTCGATCCCGCTTCCGGTCGCCTGATCTATGTTTTCAGCGGGACCGTCTTTTTGCGACGTATCTGTCTCGCCCTCTCCGGTAACGTTCGTCAGACCGAGCTGCGCAAGGAACGAACCAAGCACATCTTCCGTCTTTTCTGCGGCAGGAACGCCGCCGGCGATTTCATAGAACAGGTTGATCCTCCATCCCATCGCATACGCATAGACCCCTGCTCCGATTGCAGCGATCAGCAGCATCGCAGCGGTTCCTTTCAGGAACGCCAGGAATCTTCTGCAGAACGTTTCTCTTCTGCGTTCCTTTTCCAGTTCTTCCGGTGATCTGCTCAATCCCCAGAGTTCATAGAGTTCCGCAGCGCGTCCGGAAGGCGGTCCCGGTGACACGCTCTCCTCCGGAAGCAATCCGTCCAGTTCAGCACCGATTTCGGCGGCATAGCGCAGGATTTCTTCTTCGGTTACTTCCGCATCCGGCAGATCCACGCCGAGAGGGATCGTCAGGGGCGGCGCGGGCTCAGACGCCTCATGCGTCAGCAATCCGTCCAGCTCCTCCCCGATCTCCGCGGCATAGTTCAGGATCTCTTCCTCCGTGACTTCCACTTCAGGAAGATCCACTCCGAGAGAGAGCGTCAGTAGCGGTGCGGGTTCAGACGTCTCATCCGTCAGGAATCCGTCAAGTTCTTCTCCGATCTCCGCGGCGTAGCGCAGGATCTCTTCTTCCGTTACTTCCGCATCGGGCAGATCCTTCCCCAAGGAGAGCAGGATCGGTCCTTCCGGTGCGGTTTCTTCATCTGCCGGCGCTGCGACGGTATCCTCTTCTTCCGGAACAGGCTCTGTCTTCGGTGTCTCTTCCGCTTCCGGTTCCGTTTCGATCCGCTCATCAGGATCTGCTGTTTCCGCCTCTGTGTACGTTTCCGCGGCAGATGCGGAGCCGTCAGACTGTGTTCCCGCAGGGAGCCCATTCCCGTCCGGCAGTTCTGTCTGATCCGGAATCGTCCCGAGAATGATTCCGGACGCGGTCTGCTCAGACGCAGCTGCCTCCTGAGCAGCTGCTTCCGGAGAAACTGTCTCTTCAGCGGAAGATGCCGCTGCCCGGAGCGCTTCCTGTTCCGCCAAGTACTCCCGCACATCCGGTTTCAGGACAACAGGAGACGACGGACCGCCTCCCGGCGTCCATTTTCTTCGGGCGTTCCATTTTATCGTGATTTTCAACATGTTCAGTCTGTTTTGTCCGGGATACGTGTCCCGTCTTTTTCAGTCCTTAAGGCGTCAAAAAATGTATCAAGCAGCTGCTGGCACCGTTCTTCCAGCAATCCTCCGAAGATATCCGGCTCACTGTCCAGGTGCAGCGCCGTCAGATCCGTAACACTCCCGCAGCAGCCTGCTTTCGGGTCATATGCGCCAAAGACGATGCGGCTGAGTCTTGCCTGGATACAGGCGCCGGTGCACATGACGCACGGTTCCAGCGTGACGTACAGCGTACACCCCTTCAGTTTCCAGTCCCCCAGAGTCCGGGCAGCCCGGTCCATGGCAATGATCTCGGCATGTCCCATCGGAGTTCGGCGGCTTTCCCTCACGTTATGTCCTGCGCCAAGCAGGATCCCGTCCCGCACCACCACGGCTCCGACAGGCACTTCCCCTTCTTCCAGCGCTTTCTCCGCCTCGGAGATGGCGAGTTCCATCCATTTCATGTCTTCCATTTTCAGCCGGCCTCCGTGATGATCCTCAGGATCAGCAGCGCCGCTGCCGCATCCAGGGGTAAAGATCTGAACAATTCGTTTCTCTTCTCTCCGATCGGTTCCGTTTCCAGTCCGCGCACCAGATGTCCGCGGTAGCGGAACACAAGGAGCAGGACCGATACGGCGCCGGTCAGAAGAATACCGTACATCGCAGTGATATACCGGTCTGTTCTTTGAATCGAGATCAGGTAGGACAGCCACGCGGCGATCCCGTTATTGATCATGTGATACCCGATGCATGCAGGAAGCGACCCTGTGATCTGATACAGACAGCCCAGATACAGCCCCGTACAGAATACGGGGACAGTCTGCATGACGGTCCCGTGAGCCAGGGCAAACAACGCCGCGCTGATCAGGACCGCAAATCCCTCCCCATAGGGCAGCATTCTGCCCAGGATCATCCGCCGGAACAGGATCTCTTCCATCACTGCGGGAAGAATCACACGTTCGGCAAGAAAGAGAATCCGCATCGTCTTCGTCTGCGGAAACCCGCCCGCGGGAAGGCCGGACCAGTTACGCCCTTCCAGCAGAGAAGACCACACAAGGGACAGACTGTAAAACATGCAGAGAAACGCGGAGAGGCCGAGCAGCAGAAACCAGACCCGGTGGGCAGACCAGGATATCCCCCTCTCCCTCGTATAAGGCACGTTCCGCAGCAGCAAAACAGGAACAGCAAGGCTGGCTGCAGTGAACGCGAACCGCACCGCGTCGCCGGCAGGCGTAACGGCAAATCCCGCAGCGGAGCGCTCCGTCCAGATACGGGCGGTGGAGAAGAACAGGAACGCGATCATCGCGGTCCCGATCCGGTCGCCTTCAGTTTTCAGTGTGTTCTGCCGCATCGCATACCTACCCATTATAGTGCCTATTTTACACAAATCCGTTCAAAAAACAAATCTGCCCTCCCCGACCGGGGCGGCAGACCGTCAAAAAGAATAACGGAACGGTTTTCGTTCAGAAATCCACCAGATAGATCGCGATGGATATTTTCAGGAAATCTCCCCTCGTTTCGATATCCAGCACCTTCGCGATAAGGAATTTCCCCGCATCCATAAGCCGGGCAAAGATCAGATTGTCCTTCTCGGGTACGTATCCCACTTCCCGCCCTTCCGGATCGATCAGGAGAATCGTGTTCTCGTCGAAAATATTGTTCTCTCTGCGCAGGCTGAGATTGCTTCCGGGCTTCAGTTCCTTCAGGATTTTCGGGTCTTTGAGAAAAGTGGTCCCTGCAACATAGGAATCGAACAGATGGATCTCCCGTGTCAGAGGTTCCAGCAGTTCGCCGACCCCCTGCTGCCGGATCGCGGCAGTCAGTGCGCCGCTGCGCTCAGTTGTCAGTTCCGTCGACATGGATCTCTATGCCTCCTTCCTGCATCAATTCCAGCATCTTCTGTTTCAGCCGGCTGTGGTATTCCCGGAAAGATGTTCGTTCCTTTTCCAGTTCTTCCTGTTTGGCAGCGCACTTCTCGGGGTCGCAGACCAGATCCTTCAGCGTGTAGGGCTCGGTGTTCCTGATCCGTTCAATCTCCTCCTCCGTTTCCCTGATCCGGTCATCCAGATCCGATATCTCCTGATCTTCGCCTTCCCATCCGAGTTCTCTCAATTCCTTCCGGACCAGTACTTCCAGTTCCAGCAGCGTTTTCACATCATTGCCATCATAGGCATCCTGCACGCGGAGCCAGAGTTCCTGAAGTATTTCGGATCCATCAGTACAGGGGTTCAGATCCGGGTGAAGCATACGGGCAAGACGGCGGTACAGTTCTTTGGAACGCTTCACTTCGTAGGGTGTTGCTGTCTCGGTCTCTTTCACCGCTTCGGCATCACGCAGCAGTCTTTCCAGTTGGACTTTATATGGCTTCATGACGCGTTCAAGGTAATTGTCCAGATCTTCCGCTTTCACTCCCTTGTTCCAGTTCCGCGCCTTCTGGAGATATGCGATCGTCTTCTTGCAGCGGATGCAGGCGACCTGCTCCTCAAAGACTTCCGCAGTCAGCTGTCCGAACATCTGCTTATATGTGATCCAGCTTTGAACGCCTTCCTTGCGCAGCTGATCCCTCTCCATCAGCAGTTCCTCATAGATCCGTCTCTTTTCCTTCTCCATCCCCTTCTCCTTCATCGACGACTTCGAAATCCGTCAGTTCGTCATAACATGCGGTCAGCAGTTCCCCGTCCAGTTCCGCTTTCTGGAAGAAGTCGTCCACTGTCCGGAACCATTTTTTGTCAAAGCGGATTGCCAGATTTCCGTCCGTCTCCGCTGTCTCAACCTCATGCTGCTCGCCGTCAAAGCGGAAGCGCACCTGTACCGGCGTCTTCAGCAACTCATACAGGTCATACAGCCGGATCCTCGACCGATCCATATCTTTCAGTTTGTAGATGTCCCAGATCATCCACTTCATGATATTCAGATTTCCCCAGAAGGGATTCGCCTGGATCCGTCTCGCCAGAACCTTCCGCGCCTTGGTATAGAGACGCAGCGCCTCCTTCACGTTCCCCTCATCGGACCGGATCCGTGCCAGCCGGGTATAGACTTCCGGGACGGAATCCCCGTAATAGCTGGAATGCTTCAGTGTTTCATAAAGCGTCTCGATAATCTTTCGGTATCTCTCCAGGTCTTTTTCCACATAGTATCCGTTCCGATACATGTCCGCCACCTTGTAGGCAGCAATGACATCTCCGCGATCCATTGCCTTCTCAAAATAATGAAACGCTTTTTCATAATCGATGGTGCCGGTCCGCCCGTAATACCAGATATAGCCAAGGCATACATAGGCGTCCGTGCTGTCCATTGCAGCAGCCATTTCATAATATTTCAAGGCAAGGTCGAACCGCCGCTGACCGTAATAATATCCGCCCAGTTCCATCATCGCCCTGGGGTCCTTCGCTTCCCGGATCAGATAATTCAGCGCTTCGGTATAGAGGAATGTCTCATCCTCCGAAGGATTCGTCGTGCGCCAGTATGCCCGGACCTGATCGATTGCCTGATAAACGTTCATCGTTCTCCTCCGTTTTCTGAGTTTATTATATCAATACCTTTCAATATCGGGTCGCTCGGCAGGCGACATCTTCCGCGTTTCTTTTTTCCCCTTCCCATTTTATAATGGAAGCAGAGCAGATCGTTTTCTAAGGAGGTACCATTATGGCACTGCAGTATCATGTACAACTCAACGACGGAGACGTCGCGCCCTATGTCCTGCTTCCGGGAGATCCCGGACGCGTTCCTGTCGTTGCATCCTTCTGGGATGAAGCCCACGAAGTCATGAACAACCGCGAATACCGTACTTTCACCGGCGTCTACAAAGGTGTTCCCATTTCCTGCATGAGCACCGGCATGGGTTGCCCCTCCGTTGCTATCGGCATGGAGGAACTTGCCCGTCTCGGCGTGCACACCTTCATCCGGATCGGCACCTGCGGTACCCTTCAGGATTATGTCAATATCGGCGATGTGGCGGTCTTCGACTCCGCCATGCGTCTGGAGGGCACTTCTCCGTCCTACGTGCCCATCGAGTATCCCGCTGTGGCGGATCATGACGTGGTTACCGCATGCCTGCAGGCCTGCGAGACGCTGGGTCTTCCCCACCATCTTGGCGTCACCCGCTCCGCAGACACCTTCTATGCCCGCCACCCCCGTCCGGGTTCTTCGTTCAACAACTACTGGATCCACGACTGGAAACACCATTTTGAGGATCTGAAAGCCATGAACGTTGTAGCGGCGGAAATGGAAGCCAGCGTGATCTTCGTTCTGGCAAAGGTGTGGGGCCTGCGTGCCGGAGGCATCGCAACCGTGCTGGACAACATGCTCAAAGTCACCGGAGAAACCGGGGAATTCGATCCCCAGGAGGGTTTCGACCATTCCGAGAAAGCTGTCGCGGACATGACGCACGCAGGCTGCGAAGCGATCCGCATTCTCTATGAAATGGATCAGAAAAAGCCTTTCGTCCCCCGTCGCTGATTATTCATAGAAGCAAGGAGTTGGAATATGGAATCCAAGCGGAATAAAGCACTGAAATGGATCATTCCCGCTGCATCCGCTGCAGCTGTGACACTTACAGCAGGTTCACTCGTCAGGATGGGACTGCATTTCATGGGACCCCTTCGTCATCTTGCTGTGGATAAGATCAAACTCCGCTATCCGTCAGACGAACATCAGAAGGGGATCCTTTTCTATGGAGCGTCCAATTTCGCGCGCTGGGAGGACTTGGAATCGGATCTGACCGGACTTCCGGTCCAGAATCACGGTTTCGGCGGCAGCACGGATAAAGATCTGATTCGGTATGCGGAGGAAATACTGTTCCCCTATGATCCGCGGATCGTTGTATTCCAGACGGGATCCAATGATTATGTGCAGGAAAAAGGCACAGACGAGGAGAAAATACAGATCTGCATGGAACGCAAAATAAACATGTTCCATGAATTCCATGAACGCCTTCCCGAAGCTCATTTCGTCGTCATGAGCGGTCTTCTGCTGCCCGGACGCAGTCAGTTCCTCGACCTGACTCTGGAAATCAACCGCAGACTGAGCGAACTGTGTGCGGCAACGCCATGGATGACTTACATCGATGCCGGGGACATGACTTATTCCTACGGTGAATACGCAGAGGATCTGTTTGTGAAAGACCGCATCCATCTCAACCGGGACGGACAGCGCCGCTGGGCAGATCATTATATCCGTCCTGCGCTGACTGCTCTGTGGCAGGATCAGCCGTCCGCATGAACTGAAATCAAACAAAAAAGCGCGCATCCGGATCGTCTTCCAGGCTGCGCGCTTTTCTTCTGTTATAGGCTTTCGGGTTTTCGGGGCTCCGGGTAACCGGGTTGAGTCCGTTCCACGTTCGGCGGCGTTTTCGGTCCATCTCCCGTCTTTTCCTTTTGGACAATTTCCCGTAAGGGACCATCTTTTCCATACAGGTTCCTCCTTTCCTGTTCGCTCCGTGCCAATCATAACGGACACTAGCAGTTCAGGCAAGAACAGAACGGTTACATTGCGGATCAGTTCTGCTTCCGCACCATAGTGTATTCGTCATAATAACGATAATACGGACAGACACGTGCGCCATGTTCCATGATCCGCAGAGCATCATCCTCGTCCATGGATATCGTACATACGTACTCATCGTACTCTTCGTCATAGTCGAAATACTGGCAGTTCTCACAGTCAGCCGGTGGCTGGATCTTGTGCGGTTTTTCCTTCTTTTCCATCCTGTGTCCTCAAAGAAGGCTGCCCCTTCACAGGGCAGCCTCCGGTATTCTGTCTTATTTGGAATAATTCGTGAAGTAGTTCTGAACCACGACGATGGGGGTACCCTTGTCGCCGCTGCCGCTGGTCAGATCGCAGAGACTGCCGATCAGGTCTGTCAGGCGGCGGGGCGTCGTGCCCTCGGATGCCATGTTGCCCTTCAGGTCTGCGTCCTTGGTGGCGATGGCGTTGCGGATCGCGCTTGCCAGTTCCTCTCCGGACAGGTCGGAGAAATCATTGTCTGCGAGGTATTTCAGTTTGAGCTCGTTCGGCACGCCTATGAGGCCTTCCGTATAGCCGGGACTCACGACAGGGTCCGCCAGTTCCCAGATCTTGCCGACCGGATCCTTGAAAGCGCCGTCGCCGTAGACCATGGCTTCCACCTTGGCACCGGTCTTCTCGTACAGTTTCGCGGCGATCTGTTCGGAAACTTCCTTCGCATTGTTCGGGAACAGTTTTACGGTGCGCTCCGTGGCTTTGTTGGTGCCGAGCAGACCGTAATCGGGGTTATAGCCGCTGCCGTTGACAGGAGCGTTCATGATGTCACAGAGGGTCAGGACGATCTCACCGCCAGCCTTCTGGATGCGGCTTCTGGTGCGCTCTCTGGTATGCGTGTCGCAGCAGATGACGTTCTTCGTATAATTGAGGATCGTTTCCGGACGGTTCGCCAGGATGATCTCCACCTCAGCGCCTTCTTCCTCAACAAGTTTCTGATAATAGTCGATATAGTCCACGCCGGTGAAAGGATGCTTCACATATCCGAAAAGCCGGCGGAAATCTTCAACGGTCAGGACATCCTTATAAGGATCTACGCCGCTGTCATCCACCATATCGTCAGTGACCAGATGATTGCCAACCTCATCGGAGGGAAAGCCCATCTGAATCACGACCTTGTCTGCGCCGCGGGCAATACCGCGGAGGCAGATCGCGAAACGGTTGCGGGAAAAAATCGGAAACACGACGCCGACGGTACCGCCGCCCAGCTTGTTCCGGACATCTTCCCCGATGTCTTCGATAGAACAGTAGTTGCCTGCAGCTCTGGCAACGACTGCTTCAGTCACCGCGATGACATCGCGGTCCTGAAGGGTGAACCCGTCCTCTTCCGCTGCCTTTAAAACACTATTAACAACGATCTCTACGATATCGTCACCTTCGCGAATGATCGGCGCGCGAACGCCGCGTGAAATCGTACCGGGCATAAACCAATTTCCTCCCAAAACCAAGATCAGTATTATTAAACAACAGAAGAATTATACCATACCGCAAAAACCATATGATATAATTTCCACGAAAAAAGTATCCCGGAGGAACGTTTCCCATGCCTGAAATTCTGAATCAGCTGAGCCAGCTGAGCCAATCCAATCTGTTTGCCAGTTCTCTTGTGATCCTGGTCGCCATCCTGGTTCTTCATGGGATGGACAAACTCTACAGCGGCTATCGCACCAAATTCGGCCTTGCTCGCGGGGAGAAAGGAACCGCCGTTCAGGCGGCCTACGGCGCGTTCCGCGTTCTGATCGTTGCCGCCGCGTTTTTCTCCGTCCTGCAGATCAACGGCATCGACGTCACGTCCCTGCTTGCAGGCGTCGGACTGGTCAGCGCATTCATCGCTCTGGCGGTTCAGGACTTTCTTAAGGATATCGTCATGGGCATGCGTATGCTTACAGACCGGTTCTTCGCCGTCGGAGATGTGGTCCAGTACGGTTCGTTCGAGGGCGTCGTCACGGAATTTGACATCCGCTGCACCAAGATCCGCGCGCTGGCGGACGGACGGATCCTCACCGTATGCAACCGGAACATCTCCGAGATCGCCGCGCTGCCGAAGGAAGTTCCTGTCTCCGTCACCATTCCGCTTCCGCTCTCCGTCGAGCCGGAGCAGATCCGAGCCTCTTTCGAGACCGCTGCCGCCCCGTACATCGCCTCGGGTGACATCTCCGGTTTTTCCTACGCCGGGATCACCGAGATCCTCGGTACCACCGCAAAACACACATTCGCTTTTCGTTGTCCGGCGGAAAAGAAGAACGGATGCAGAGCGGCGCTTTACGCAGCCGCCGCGGCACAGCTCCGCAATGACGGTCTGCTGAGAATCTGAGAATCAATGAAAGGAACACGCCATCCCATCCGGGAATGGGGTAAAAACACAATGAAAGTACGTTTCTGGACTGTACAGAAATTGGATGTCATCACCGCGCTCCTGCAATACGGCACATATCAGCCCTCTTTTGAATACAGCGACTACGCCGCCATTATTCCCGGATTGCCTGAGCTATATGACTTCCTGCTCAATAGCTATAACCACGTCAACGGGACAAATCTTCCAGGTCTGGTCTTTGCATTTCTGGAGCAGGGTGAAGAAGGCATCTATGATTTCCCGAATTATGCGACTTTTGTTCGTTTCATTCGCAGCCACCGGCACGCACTGAAGTCCATGTGGGAGCATCTGGCTTCTCTGAATACGGTCGTCCTCTGCGTGGAAAAAGAACTGGATTTCAACGCCATGTGCCTGGACCTGAATGACTTCCAATACCTGATGCCACCTGTCCGACCGATGCCCCCGTTTCCGGATGATTATGAGCGAATTGTCAAGAGCGCGCTGTGGAATGGGCAGATGATCCATCCGATCTTCCCGAGCAACGTGCTGCAGGCGCATCTGCCTGATATCAGGCAGACGGAAGTGATCGGCATCTTCCCGATGTTTGGCCTGGATGTGCCGGAACAGTCAGATTGAACGGGAGTCGTGCTATGGAAAAACAGTTTCATGTGAACACGAAGGAAGCCAGTATCCACTGCAAACTATACTCGGACGGCGCAAGGACGATGTCCCGCGTTATCCTGTACATTCACGGATTCGGCGGACATCTGGACAACCGGGCAGCTGCCCGCTTCGCCGAACTCGTCCTCTCCAAATACAAAGATATCGGCATTCTGACTTTCAATCTTCCCTGCCATGGTGACGATGTTAGACGCGTCCTCTCTCTGGAAGACTGCGATCGGTACATCAGCGCAGTGACGGACTATGTATCTACAGAACTCGGTGCGAAGGAACTGTTTGTCTACGCCACCAGTTTCGGCGGTTATCTATTCCTGCGCCACATTCATCTGCACGGAAACCGGTTCCTCCGGAGCGCACTGCGCTGCCCTGCCGTCAATATGCATGAGGCGATGCTGAAAAATATCATGACCGAAGAGAACCGTCAGCAGCTTCGGAAAGGCCGTGCCGCTTCCGTCGGTTTCGACCGCAAGGTCCAGATCGACCAGGCTTTTCTGACTTCCCTTGCGGAAAACGATCTCATTCAGTTCGACTTCACGCCTTATTCTGAATCTGTCATCATCATTCAGGGAACGAAGGATGAGATCGTCGATATAGATGCCGTTTTTCGTTTCGCCGACCGGAACGAAATGATGCTCTTCACGGTAGAGGGCGCCGATCACCGGTTCATGGATCCCCGGAAGATGGACGAAGCCATCAAAACCATTCTGGATTTCTTCGAACTCGGAACCTGAATCTCTTCCTGCTGATAAAACAAAATGCGGTGTCTCTCCGGGTTGATGCCCGGCGAGACGCCGCTTTATGTATCATTTGCCCGGATCCTTCCGGGTTTTCTTTTTTGTGTTATCGTTCAGCAGTTTGTTCCTCACCGCAGAGAAACATCGCAAGTTCGCGATACATGGTGCAGCAGAAATGGCGCGTATAGAGATAAGATTTTTCCTTGTCTAAACTCCTGCCCTGATACAGATTCCCATTGTAGAAAATCTGATTGTGCAGATAAGCAAATCCGCGGACGACTGTTTTCTCCATCCCCTCTTCCTGCTTCAACCGGGCAACGTATCCTTCTGCCTGCTCATCCGGACGTTTGTCTGTGGCAAAACTTTCCGTCCATTGTTTCTGCTCGATCACTGCCATCCTGTCCCCGCGCCGGAGAATCACATCGACCCTGGAAGGCACCGTGACGACCGGTCCGAGCGGGTATTCCAGCAGTACTTCGGTGTCATCAGGAAAGACGGATTCCCGTTCCATCTGGCGGCGGCGCCATCTCTTCAGGTCCTTGAGGAACACTTCCGCAGACTGTGCGATCCGGTCTTCCAGAATGCCGAACGTATCGCCGTCTTCTCCTTTTCCGAACATGCGGTATTCCAGTTCTTTTGTCCGCTCCCGGACGCTGCAGCAAAGTTCCTTCTGACGGATCAGTTCTTCCGGCGTCATTAACTTACCGGAAATGCCGACATAGGAATCGATGGCGTCCACATCGGCCAGCAGCTGGCTGAGATCCAGGCGCAGTGCGTCAGCATGTGCTTTCAGATCAGCGGAAATGCCGGAGATCCGCGCCTCCGTGGCAGAGGCATATCCTTCGGGATCTGTAAGCAGGAATGCCAGATCTGACAGGGAATCCTCCCAGGCAGCCATCTGGGATGGGGCGTGCTGTTTTGTTGTTGCGGCAAGCCCAGCGAGAAGATCTTCCATCCCTTCCGGACCAGTCTGTGTCCGGAAGTTCCGCAGAGAGCCAAACCTGATAAAGGAGCCTGCGCTGTTGGATTCGACAGAGAACAATTGCATATTGCTGTTTCCTTTCAGAAGAAATACTCAGATACTGTAGGATTGTTCAAAGGGAGATTCAAAGATCATGTCGTCGATGGCGTTTAGTACCAAAGACCGCATATGCCGGACGCCGAGTCCGGATTCATACGCCAGATGTGCGTATTCGCTCACCGTATTATCACCGATACGAATCTCATATCCGTAGACCTGCATCAGGTCAGGAAGGATCGACTGCTTCAGGATCGCTTCATAATCCTGTTCCGTCAGCGGATCCAGATAGACGGTCCTGCTGATCCGGCCAAGGAGTTCCCTGCGCATGCCGGAGTTCATCAGATCCCTGCCTGTGACGTCGCGGGGATCCGTGCTGTCAGGCTGTGATTCCGGCGACGTCTCTCCGAGGAATCCGATGCTTCTTGCTGTTCTTGTACTGCTGCGCTTCCGGATCGTTCTTTCGAAAGCGCCGAGGAGGACGAAGGAAACGTGGGAACAGTCGATGGTCTTCCCGCCACGGATCGATCCGTCCCTGCCTTCGAAGGATACGGTGTCTCCGTCGAACATCTTCAGCAGCTGTCCCTGAAGCAGAGCGGAAAAATCCGTGCCGCTGGAACCGACGATCGGCTCGCAGAACACTTTGTCCGCTTCGTCCAGAACGACGATGAGTCCGTGCTTGTGGATATCGGACATCTCCAGCCCTTCGAAGATGTCTTCCACATGGAAGCTTCCTTTCCATCCGTCCGCTGTGAGTCTGGAAGCATCAGCGATGCGGATCATATCGGGATAGGCTTTGGAAAGATGTCTCCAGATCTCGCTTTTGCCGCATCCGGTCGGTCCGATGAACAGCGTGTTGGACCTGCCGCCGCAGGCGGAGTTGTACAGGATCATGGAAGCTGCCCGTTTGGCTTCTTCCTGTCCGCGGATCCGGGTGTTCAGGTAATCAAAGGTCTTTTTGGGCATGAATTCTTCCCGAATCTCAGCCAGTTCTTCGGAATCCGAGGCCGCTTCTGCATGATCCGCGAACAGATCGTCCTTTCCGTCTTCTGTGTAATTCGTCTTTTCGGAGCATTCGGTAAGGATCTTGACAAGCGAGGTCAGCGCAGCGCCGTTGATCCGGGTGTTGCGGATCGCGCTGAGCAGCATATCACCTGCGTCTTCACAGTTTCCCGCTCTCCAGATGCTGTAAACAGACTCTGTGTTCTCCAGCAGTTCATTGTACTCTTCATCCGACATCGGGTCGAACTCACCGGCTTCTTTTTTGAGAAGAAAATCGATGGAAGGATCCGTGACTGGAGTACTGCTCCTTCCAAGCCGTACAAGATTCAGATATCTGCGCCAAAACCGTTTTGCATAAGTATTCGTCATATTATTTCGTTCCTTTTCCATTCGTTCATTCATTCGTTTCTATGCTCTTTCAGGCTGGTCGGTTGCCGTCCCGCGCTGTCTTCAGACGCAGCGTGTCGCTGGCCGGTGAACTCTACGCGGCACCGTCCCCGCGGTTTTCGGACAACAAAAAACCATATACGCAATTTTGTTCAGCACATAGTGATCCCTCACTGTGCTTCCTCCAACGATGTATATGGTCTGTTATCTGAATTTGTACGGTGCGGAACGCTGTCCGCGAGAAATTATTATGACGGTAATTGACTGGTTTGTCAACATCTTTTTCCCCATTTTCGTAAAAATCTTTTTTTGCGGTTACCTCTGTGATAAGATAAAGGCACAACTTAATTTGCTATGCAGTTTCCAGCGCCAGGGAAGCAGGTGTGATTCCTGCACGAACGAGTCGCCGTGTTTGGCCGAGGCCTGTCTCATTGATCCATTGGAACATCCTGTTCTGAGAAGGAGAGACAGTCCGCTTGAGGCCGTCAGTCGAAAGACCTTCTGGAAGCGAAGATCAGTCGCTGTGCCCGTCTCACAGTCATGACTCTTTTTTGCTGTGGAACAAACTCTCCTCCGGTGCTTGCTGCTTGGCATGAATAACGGAGGATTTTTTTATGAACAGAACAACAAGGATCCTGCTTGGCGTCCTGGCACTTCTTCTTGTCGGTGCCGTAGCACTCTTCTTTTCCACCCGTCCCTCTACTTCCAAGGGGTCCAAAGCCATCACCGTGACCGTCGTATTCGCTGACGGCAGCGAAAAGATCCATGAGATCAAGACCGATGAGGAATTCCTATACGGCGCGGTCAAGGACTTCATTACCGGAGAAGACAGTTCCTATGGTTTCTTCATCACCGGCGTCGACGGCGTCGAAGCGGACAGCACTAAAGAGGAGTGGTGGTGTCTGAATGACGGAAACGGTGAGATGCTGATGACCGGCGTCAGCGAGACACCGATCCAGGACGGCGACAGCTTCCAGTTCGTCTTCACCGTGGGATATGACTTCTGAGCCTTTAGGAAAAAAGCGTACATTTACTGCAAAAAGGGCCTGTTTCATCGCAGCCATGGCCTCGATCATCATCGTGTCCAAGGAAGCGGTATCTTCGATACCGAACGTGGAACCGGTCTCACTACTGGTATGCCTTTTTTCCGCCCACTTCGGAGCGGATACCCTCATCGCGATCTACATCTTCGATCTGGTGGAGGGTCTGATCTACGGATTCCATCCGCTCTGGTGGGTCCCCTACCTGTATGTCTGGCCGATACTGTGGCTGCTTTCCCGGCTCCTCAGCCGGAAAGATCCGCCGCTGGCATGGGCAGTACTGTTGGGGATCTTCGGTCTGTGCTTCGGAGCGTTGTGTACTCTTCCCTATTTTGCCGTCGGCAAATGGGCGGCTGGCCTTGCTTATTTCCTTTCCGGACTCAGCTTCGACCTGATCCACTGTATAGCGAATTTCATCGTCGGGCTGGTTCTGTGGAAACCACTGGACCGTGCACTAAGTCACATCGAGTACTGATTCTCACGAAAACGAAACGCTTTGCACCTCCGGGTGCGGAGCGTTTTTTCGTCACGCAAAGAGGAGACGCTTTCATAAAGCGTCTCCTCAGAATCACGGAATTCAGCTGATGATCAGCCTTTCTTGGCGTTCGCCTGATTGGCGACCGCGTTCACCTTGGCAGCGATCTCATCCGCATTGCCGAGGTAATAGTGCTTGACGGGCTTGAACTCGTCATCCAGTTCATAGACGAGCGGTACGCCTGTGGGGATGTTCAGACCGACGATCTCGTCATCGGAAATGTCATCCAGATATTTCACCAGAGAGCGCAGGGAGTTGCCGTGCGCTACGATGAGGACCTTCTTGCCGGCTGCCATTTCGGGTTTGATCACCGCTTCATAGAACGGTACGACACGTGCGACACAGTCTTTCAGACACTCGGTGAGCGGAAGGACCTTGGGATCCACATTCTTATAAGGCGCCTGGTTGGCGGGATTGCGCTCATCATCCGGCTCAAGTGCGGGCGGCTGAACGTCATAGGAACGTCTCCATTTCGTCACCTGCTCTGCGCCGTATTTCTCTGTGGTCTCCGCCTTGTTGAGGCCCTGAAGGGCACCATAATGGCGCTCGTTCAGTTCCCAGTTGCGGGTGACCGGGATCCATTCCTGATCCAGTTCTTCCAGGATGTGGTTAGCGGTATGGATTGCTCTCTTCAGATAGGATGTGTAGCAGATATCAAACTGATAGCCGTCTTCCTTCAGCAACTGACCGCCTTTTTTCGCTTCCTCATGACCTGTCTCAGACAGATCGACATCCGTCCAGCCGGTAAAAAGATTGAGTTTGTTCCACACACTCTCACCGTGACGGACCAAAACAAGTTTATAACCCATAATATCCTCCGTAACATATATTTTACGTGTTTTCCCACTCTTTAAGATTATATGATTTTCCCACTGAAGTAAAGCGGTCAGCCCAGAAAACGGGACAGGCGCTCTCCCGGTTCCGACGGAAACAATTCCATCAGATGCGACTCCAGTCTGTGTCTTGATTCCTGGGGAGAACAGGCATAGACCGCATCTGTAAACGGTTGCCCAAACCACTGCTCCGGCGTCGCATACCGGGATATTCCCCATCCGTAAGGCATGCCGCCTTTGGAGACGGCATACACAAAGTCCGTGATCAGGACATAGGCCTGCATCTGTAAACGGACGATAGACGTATCGAATCCGGTGCTGCCTCCTTTCCGGTAATCCCCTTTTCTCTTCAAGGAACGGGTATCTACCGGCTCGTTTGCCACGATCAGATCGTAAAGCGTCTTGTCTTTCCGGTTCGCAAGACCGTCGTCATAACGGGCGTCGAAATCATACCCGTCCCGACGGTAGTTAGCCAGATCCGGGAACAAGCGCGCATCCACAAACGCAGCCTTCCGCTCGAAGAATTTGCCGTAGGCGATACTCTTGTCCAGAATCACCTCTCCCTTCCATTCCCATGGACCCGGCTGATCTGTAAACCACAGTTCCCGGGGTACATGTTCCTCAACGGAATAACCCGGGATCCCATTACGGAAGAACGGAAGAATCCCCAGCCGATGGACTGCCTCCTCCAGGTCGGAAGCGGAACGCAATGTTCCCAGCATATCATATGCCGTCATGACTCCTGCGCTTCTCCTTCCATATCCTTGGACACATCCACCCACCCGCACGCACCGGAAAGAACTTCCAGTTCTTCCAGTGTAAGACGAATCGCGTTGTTCCGTGCACCACAGGCGGGATAGCAGATTTTCAGTTTTTTCAACGAGCGGTCCAGATAGACTTTTACCCCTTCCTTCTGACCGAAGGGACAGACACCGCCGCCCGGAAATCCCACAGCCTCCTCCACTTCCTCGTGGGGGATCATCTTCGCCTTGACACCGAAAGTATCCCGGAATTTCCGGTTATCCACTCTTGCGTCACCGCTGGCGACGATCAGGACCGGATCCGGAGCGTAGAAAGCCAGCGTCTTGGCAATCTCCAGCTCCTCGCATCCCAGTGCCTGTGCTGCCAGCGCAACCGTTGCGCTGGACGTATCCAGTTCAATGATCCGGTCTTCGTACCCCTTTTCGCGGAGATACGGATATGCTCTGTTTTCCATACATTATGCGCTTTCTATAAAACTTGGTTTTTCATGCCATTTGAAAGAACCGGATAAAAAAGGATCCGGCGCCGTGGTCTGACGCGTCCGGATCCTGATATTCCGTTTTTCGGAATCAGACTTCCGCTTCGGATTCTTTGCCTGCTTCGCTCAGATCCACGTCCTTCGTCTCACGCAGATGCTTCTGGACATACAGAATGGACAGCAGCATGAAGGGGATAAAGAAGACCAATTGGATCAGACCGATCTTGCGGGACCCGATGAACTGATACAGCACACCGATGATGATGGTGACCACCATATTGGACAATGCCGTATACTGCAGCAACCCGACAACGGAGGCTCGCATCTCGGTAGGTACCGATTCGGACGGTACCACGATGTAGAGCAGATCGGAGAAGGACCAGAGTCCTCCGTACATCAGGCCATTGGCGACGGCAAGCACGATGGGACCCGCACCGAACACGGCCGCCAGGACGAAGACGACTTCACCGACCAGCGCCAGGATTCCGAACAGGATTCCTGAACGTTTCCTGCCGAGCCAGTCTGTCAGAAAACCGCTGAAGAATGCGAACACCGCGTAAACGATAGGCTCTACCATGTAGAAGGTGTTCATATCCGCGTCGCTCTGCCCATATGCAAGCATCGTCTCCGCAGCGTAGCCGGTCAGCGCCACCGCACACATGAAGAGTACAAGGATCAGGATCAGGGAACGGATCTGGCTGTCATGGAACATGAATCTGAAAGATTCCCTGATTCCGGTCTTGGGTGTGTCTGCTTTCTTTTCTTCTTTTGTGACACCGGCTTCCTCAGCCTCCAGGTCCTCGATCCGCTGACGCAGGAACACAGGTGTTTCCTTGAGGAAGAAATATGCCATCACGCCGATAGCAAGCGCGCCGATGACCGGTACCAGGAAGACACGGCGCCAGGTGGTGACGTCTGCGGGATCATAGAAGATGCTGCGCAGCACGCCGATCAGTGACACGCTCAGCAGCGCGATGCCCTTGGTAACGCTGCAGTAGGCCGCCCTGTGTTCCTTCGGCGCGACTTCCATGATATAGATGACCTGCATGTCGTTCGGGGTGAAAAATCCGTACAGGACCGAGCCGACGATGTACCAGACATAGTTCGGTGCGACCATGCACAGCAGCATGCCCAGACCCATGCCGATCGTGTTGATGACCAGGAATAGTTTTCTGCCGTATTTATCGGAGAAAGATTTGTAGAACGGCATCAGTATCATGAAAAGATAGGTCGGGATCGAGGTAACCGCCATCTTGCTGACCGCGGTCGCGTACTCGTCAGACGCCGCGTCCGCATTCGGGATCCTGAACAGGTCGAAGATCATGTAGGGACGCATCAGGTTAATGTTGCTGGTGATCTCATCCACCACGTAGATGACCGTCAGAATCAGCATGATCCAGATCATGTTCCTGAGGAATCTTTCACTCTCCTCTTCTTTTTTTCTCAGGGTCTCCAGTCTCCGCTGGTTTTTCGAAAGTTTGACTTCGTTTTGATTCTCGCTCATTCTTTCCTCCCAATTACAAGGCAAAACGCGCCGCGCGTTCCGCTTCTCTTTTTTATTATAAGAGACAGCGGCAAGGAAAACCATCAAAAACGGAAATCTTCCGTTTTTTGCCCCGGAACGTGCGCTGTGATACACTTCAGAAAAAGAAAAAATACAGGAGGAAACCATTATGCAGCCTTATCGGATCGATGAAGTCCTTGACATCGACGTCAACGGCGACAGGCAGAATCTCCACATCCGTGGAACGGATCCGGCGAACCCCGTCGTTCTCTTCGTCCACGGCGGACCCGGCGTGTGCGACCGCAGCTGGGTCATGCCGAAACAGTCCGCCCATCTTGCGGACGCCTTCACCCTGGTCTGCTGGGATCAGCGCATGGCGGGAAAAAGCTACCGACTCAAAAATGCGAAACAGCCCATGTCACTGGAGCAGGTCGCGGAAGATCTCAACCAGGTCGTCGGATATCTGTGCAGCCGGTTCAGCAAGAAAAAGATCTATCTCGTCGGACACAGCTGGGGCACGATCCTCTCCTGCCTGTTCCTGCCGGATCACCCGGAGCAGGTAGCCGCCTATGTGGGCATGGGCCAGTTCGTGAACGGTGCGCTGAACGAATCAATGAGCTACCGCTTTGTCTGGGACTATGCAGAAGCTCACGGAGACACGAGGGCGCTGGCGGATCTGAAAAAGATCGGCGAGCCGGTGAACGGCCGTTATCCGAAGGGCATCGACGACCTGATGATCCAGCGCAACTACATGACGAAATTCGGCGGCGGTTGCTGGAAGGAAAAGGAAAACATCTACAACTCCGTACTCGTTCCCTTTCTCACCAGCGGGGAATACCGCATCATCCCGGACCTCTTCCGCTACTGGAGAGGGACGTTCCACTGTCTGTACCAGCTCTGGGACCACGTAGTCGACCTGAAATTCGACGAGACCGTCCGTCATCTGGACGTTCCGGTCTTCCTGTTCCAGGGCGATCACGACGAGAACACCCCGACCTCCCTTGCCAGGGCATGGTTCGACGCACTGGATGCTCCGTACAAGGAATACGTGCCCTTCCACGAGTCCGCTCACTCGCCCATCAAGGAGGAGCCGGAGCTCTGGGGCGCCGCGCTGCGGGAGAAACTGCTCCGGCTTGAAGCGGAAGTATCCACTGCGCTGTAAAATTTTTTCCGTTTTTTGTAACGAATCCTGACTTTTCTGCATTAACGGACAGAACGACAGAGAGGAGGTGACGCCTTGCAGTCCATCGAAGAAGTCTACCGGCAGCACGCGCAGACGGTTTTCCGTTATCTGCTGTCGCTGACCGGAGACGAAGACCTCTCTGAGGAACTGACTCAGGAGACTTTCTATCAGGCGATCCGTTCCAGCGGGCGTTTTGACGGATGCTGCAAGGTCACCACCTGGCTGTGCGCCATCGCGAAGAACGTGCTGCTGTCCCACCGCAGGAAACATCCGGCAGCCAAGGATCTGGAAGCAGCGGACCTCACGGTCCCCTCTGCCGAACAGGAGGCTTCCCTCGCCCTCAGCCGTGTGGAACTCATGAAATCCCTGCACGGCATGCCGGAACCCTACCGGGAAGTCCTTTACCTGCGTCTCTTCGGCGATCTCTCCTTCCGGGAGATCGGGGACGTCTTCGGAAAAAGCGAAAACTGGGCGCGAGTCACGTTCTACCGCGGAAAAGAAAAGATCAGGAAGGAAGTAACGAACGATGAACAATAAGATCCCTTGTGAGATGATCCGGGACCTGCTCCCTCTCTACGCCGACGGCCTTACCGGCGACGTGACGAACGAAGCGGTCCGCGAACACCTTGCGGAATGCCTGGACTGCGCCGCCATACTGGCGCGCATGCAGACGCCGGAGCCCGAAACACGTCCGGCGGAAGCCCGGGAGATCGATTACCTGAAAAAGAACCGAAAACGGAACCGCCGTATCCTGGCGGGCAGTCTGCTGGCAGCGCTGCTTGTCGCCGTCCTTGTCCTCGGGATCCGCACCTTTGTGACCGGGACCGAACTGTACGGACCCACAGTGGCCTCCGAGGTCAAAGTGGACGGGAACCATCTGACCGTCAACGGAACCGTTGTCGACAGCATCCACTGCATCTCGAAGGTATCCTTCCGGGAAGAGGGCGGCACCGTGAATATCCGGACGAAAGCCGTCCTGCCGGGGATCTATCACAGCGGCAGCTTCAAAGCGGAATACGACGCCGCTCAGCCTGTACAGCGGATCTATCTGGACGGCCGGCTGATTTGGGCGGGCGGAACGTCCATCCGGCCCTTCGCAGCCGAACTGTTCGCATCACAGCATCCCTATATCGGTTCCATGCCGGACAACCGGACCACCGCGAACGCACTGACTCTCCCGATGATCCTGGGAGAGACGGAGAATGAACTGGAAACGGCCGACGAGCCCTATCTGTGGCGGATCACCGTCAAGCGGGACCTCCCGGACGCATACCGGGAACAGATCGAGACCGATCTGCGCAGCTGCGGCGCCGCGATGATTGGATGCATCGGCAACCTCAGCGAGGTCGAGTTCATATACACGCTGGACGGACAGACGCAGAAGCTGAAGATCACTGAGCAGGATGCCTCCGCGCTTCTCGGCAGCGACATCAAGGCGTGCTACGGGGATCCCGCCGCGACGCAGGACATGGTCCTCCGCCTCGGTCTCGAGCGGTTCGGTTATTCCTGGAATGCGGAACCCTGACGCAGCATAAAAACAGAAATCGCTATGAGCAAAGAAGAGGGTCTGCCGTACGGCAGACCCTCTTTTCCTTTTTTCGTCTCAGCGGATCTCCAGTTCCACCGGGCAGTGGTCGGAACCAAAGATCTCCGGATGGATCGACGCGCTGACGAGTTCATCTTTAAGGGCGTCGGACACGATGAAATAATCGATGCGCCATCCTGCGTTCTTTTCCCTCGCACGGAAACGGTAGGACCACCAGGAGTAGGCTCCCTCCGTGTCCGGATAGA
This sequence comes from uncultured Faecalibacterium sp., assembly GCA_946411155.1. Taxonomy (GTDB): domain Bacteria; phylum Bacillota; class Clostridia; order Oscillospirales; family Ruminococcaceae; genus RUG11783. The sequence continues at coordinate 5,069 of CAMKDB010000005.1, read as the reverse complement.
AATAGCGGAAAGTATCGATGAATCCGCTTCCGAGCAGATCCGTCATCTTACCGCGTTCCTGATCCGAGAAACCCGCGTTGCCGCGGTTGCTCTTGGGATTCTTCAGATCGATCTCCTCATGGGCGACGTTCAGATCCCCGCAGAAAATCACCGGCTTGGTCTTTTCCAGGTCCTTGAGATAAGCAAGGAACGCGTCCTCCCATGCCATCCGGTAATCGATCCTGGCCAGTCCTTCCTGGGCGTTGGGCGTATAGACCGTGACAAAGAAAAAGCGGTCGAATTCCAGTGTGATCACACGGCCCTCATGGTCATGTTCCTCAATCCCTAGTCCGTACCGGACGCTCAGAGGATGGATCTTCGTAAAGATCGCCGTTCCGGCGTAACCCTTCTTCTCCGCATAGTTCCAATACTGCTCGTATCCGGGAAGATCCAAATCGATCTGCCCCTCCTGCAGCTTAGTCTCCTGCAGACAGAACACGTCCGCATCCAGTGCACGGAAACTGTCCATGAATCCTTTGCCTACGACAGCGCGCAAGCCGTTGACATTCCAGGAAATAAACCTCATTATTCGTCCTCCAAAAAAGCACACCGCTTTGCAGTGTGCTTTCACTTTTCAGGAAAGGGAATCCACGTAGCGGCACGCAGCTACCGCTGCCACGGCACCGTCTCCGGTCGCAGTCGTGATCTGCCGGATCCGCTTGGAGCGGCAATCACCTGCCACGAAAACTCCTTTGGTTCCGGTCTCACAGTCCTCGCCCGCATTGACGTAGCCGTACTCGTTGAGAGAAGCCACGTGCAGGAAAGGCTCGTTCTCCGGCATCTGGCCGATCGCCACAAAGATGCCGTCACATTCCAGCATGCTGTACTCTTCCGTTTTCGTGTTGTACAGGACAACACCGGTCAGCGTATCCTTGCCCTCCAGCGCATCCACAACGCTGTCGTAGATGAACTCCACATTGGGCGTTTTCTGCAGTTTTGCGATGAGTTGCTCCTCACCGGTCAGGAAGGAGAGATTCTGTACCACGGTGACTTTGGAACAGCGTTCGGAAAGCATCACTGCCTCCTGCAGTGCGCTGTTGCCGCCGCCGATGACCGCCACATGCTGTCCCGCATAGAAAGCGCCGTCACAGACAGCGCAATAGGAAACGCCGTTTCCGGTCAGTTCTTCCTCACGGTCCACGCCGAGGGGACGGTGTTTGGATCCCGCAGCGATGATCACCGCTTTGCAGGTGTAGGTGCCCGCGTCCGTGACGACATGCTTTACGCTGCCGTCGTCCGTCACGTCCAGGACCTCTGCCAGATCGATCTCCGCACCCTGAGCAAGCGCTTGGTTTACAAGCACTTCCGCGAACTCGTTCCCGCTCATCTCCAGATAGCCGGGATAGTTCTCCACTTTCGGGGAATGGGTGATCTGTCCGCCAAATGCCTCTTTTTCCAGAACAAGAACGGTCTTGCCCGCCCGTCTGGCATAGATCGCCGCAGTGAGTCCGGCAGGGCCGGACCCGACGACGATGATATCATATTCCTTCTTATCCACGGTGTGCCACGACCTCGTTGATGTATTTGCGGATGTTGGAGACATTGACGATCTTCTCCATCTTGCCGCCCTGTTCCACAATCAGAGTCGGTGCCTGACGGACGCCGTAGCGGTCGCTGGATTCCTCATCCTCGTCCGCAAAGATCTCGTCATAGGCGATCCCTGCGTTATCCAGGAAGGTCCTGGCCATTCTGCAGTTGGGGCAGGTGCGTGTGGCGAAGAGGATCACGCGATCCTCTGTGTCCTGCGCAACGGTCTCAGTGACGGGTTCTTCATGATGCGCATGCTCATGTCCGCATACACATCCCTCATGGGTCAGGTGAGAATGCTCGACTTCGTATTCCTTCCTGTCTTTGAACTCCTGCGCCTTGCCGTCGTTCCAGTTCTTGACCGGGCGGTAGTAGCCTGTAATGCGGGAGTAGACCTCAGTCTCCTCATGGCAGTCCGGGCACTCATAGACCTCGCCGTTGATATATCCGTGGTTGCGGCAGACGCTGTAGGTCGGGCTCATGGTGTAGTACGGCAGGCTGTAGTTCTCCGCGATCTTGCGGACCAGCGCGGCAGCGCTTCTCCAGTCAGGCAGGCGCTCGCCGAGGAACGCGTGGAACACCGTTCCGGAGGTGTAAAGGGTCTGCAGCTCGTCCTGGATATCCAGAGCGGCGAAGACATCCTCCGTGAAGCTCACCGGCAGGTGGCTGGAGTTGGTGTAGTAAGGCGTGCCCTTCTCGTTGGCGGTGATGATGTCCGGATAACGTTCCTTGTCGTGCTTGGCGAAGCGGTATGCGGTGGATTCTGCCGGGGTCGCTTCCAGGTTGTACAGGTCGCCGTACATCTCCTGATAGTCGGAGAGGCGCTCACGCATATGGTTGAGGACTCTCTTGGTGAATTCCTGGCACTCCTTGTGCGTCATGTCCTTGCCGATCCACTTGGCGTTCAGGCCGGCCTCGTTCATGCCCACGAGTCCGATGGTGGAGAAGTGGTTGTCAAAGGTGCCGAGATAACGCTTGGTGTACGGATACAGTCCTGCCTCCATGAACTTCGTGATGGTAGTGCGCTTGATCTTCAGAGAACGCGCGGCGATATCCATCAGTTTGTCCAGACGGGTGAAGAACTCTTCCTCATTCTCTGACAGATAGGCAAGCCGAGGCATGTTCAGCGTGACGACGCCGACGGAGCCGGTGGACTCGCCGCTGCCGAAGAAACCGCCGGATTTCTTCCGGAGCTCCCTCAGGTCGAGGCGGAGCCTGCAGCACATGGAGCGGACATCGCTGGGCTCCATGTCGGAGTTGATATAGTTGGAGAAGTAAGGCGTGCCGTACTTCGCGGTCATCTCGAACAGGAGCTTGTTGTTCTCTGTCTCGGACCAGTCGAAATCACGGGTGATGGAATAGGTGGGGATCGGATACTGGAATCCGCGTCCTGCGGCGTCGCCTTCGATCATGATCTCGATGAAGGCTTTGTTGACCATATCCATCTCCGCTTTGCAGTCCTTGTAGCAGAAATCCATCTCCTTGCCGCCGACGATGCAGGGGAGCTCTGCAAGGTCGTTCGGGACGGTCCAGTCCAGCGTGATGTTGCTGAACGGCGCCTGTGTGCCCCAGCGGGACGGCGTGTTCACGCCGTAGATGAAGCTCTCAATGCACTTCTTGGTCTGGTCGTAGTTCAGATTATCCGCCTTGACGAAAGGAGCGAGATAGGTATCGAAGGAAGAGAACGCCTGCGCGCCTGCCCATTCGTTCTGCATGATGCCCAGGAAGTTGACCATCTGGTTGCACAAAGTCGCCAGGTGCTTCGCGGGTGCGGACTGGATCTTGCCGCTGACGCCGCCGAGGCCTTCCTGGATCAGCTGCTTCAGGGACCATCCTGCACAGTAACCGGTGAGCATAGACAGGTCATGGAGATGGATATCCGCATTGCGGTGGGCGTTGGCGATCTCGTCGTCATAGACCTCGCTGAGCCAGTAGTTGGCAGTGATGCTGCCCGAGTTGGAGAGGATCAGTCCGCCGACGGAATAGGTGACGGTGGAATTCTCCTTAACACGCCAGTCGTTGATGTTCAGATAGTTGTCCATCAGCGCTTTGTAGTCCAGCATCGTCTTGTTGACGTCACGCAGTTTCTCATGCTGTCTGCGGTACAGGATGTAGGCCTTTGCGACCTCATCGTAACCCGCCTGGACCAGGACCTTCTCCACAGAGTCCTGAATCTCCTCGACGCCGATCAGACCGTTCTTCACCTTCGGGGCGAAGTCTGCCGTGACTTTCAGGCCGAGGAAATCGATGATATCGGGATGATATGCCGTCTCCTGCGCGTCGAACGCGGAGCGGATCGCGTCTGTGATCTTGGTGAGGTCGAATTTGACGACCTTTCCGTCTCTCTTTTGAACCTGATACATTTTTTATCTCCTCAAATCGTAATCTATTTCACTCCGCGTAACGCCACATTTTTGACATATGGCCGGACTGTTTCCAAAAATGACTGCATCTCTTCCTTCGATGCGGCGGACCATCCTTCCTCAATGAGTTCTCCGGTATCTTCGAACTGCTGGAGGTAGTAATTGTCCGCTCCCCTGATCCACTCGCCGATGGATTCAAAATCTTCTTTCTCGTGAAGTTCCTTCACAACCGTGGTCCGGAATTCGTACGGCACAAGCCCCTGCTTCAGGATCTCGACCGTTTCTTCCACCTTACGGAGATTTGCCCAGCTGCAGCCGGCTGTGAGCGGATACTTTTCTTTGCTGTTCTTGATATCGACCGCCACATAATCGAGCAGTTTCCGGTCGATCAGATCCTTCAGGACATCCGGCATACTGCCGTTGTGGTCCAGTTTGGTACGGAAGCCCATCTCCCTGATGCGCTGGAGAAACGCTGCCATATCCTTCTGCAGCAGCGGTTCGCCGCCGGTGATCGCGACGCCGTCCAGGATCCCCTGACGCTTGGAAAGGAACCGGAAGAATTCCTCCTCTGTGTACGCAGGTTCCGGCATGCCGCCGATGACGAGTGACGCATTGTGGCAGAACGGACAGCGGAAATTGCATCCAGGCGTGAAGACCGTGCAGGCGACACGCCCGGGAAAATCAAGTAAGGTCAGTTTCTGAAGCCCCGCTATGACCATCTTCCCCGCTCTCCTTTTCCCCTAACATAAGAAAACATCGGCTTGCCGATTGCTTCAATACTACTACATCTTGTGGTCGAATACAACAAAATTGAAGAAAAAACACAAGATTGTGCGTTTTGCACAGATTGCGCTTTACTTCTTCTCGCAAGGTGCCAAACATCTCACAAAACCTCTCCGGCCGGATGCAAAGACGCTCCGCATTCCGGACGCCGGAAAATCGATTTCCCGGATCAGACATTTTCTTTTGCAGACGATCTGCAATCTCCTGATGCAGAAATACGGTGTTCTGACGCACCGGATGTGGTATATTAAACACATATATTTTTGAACTTCATCCAGACTGATTCCAGAAAGGAGAACTCATCAACTACTCACGAATGAATTCGCGAGCTTGTGCCTGCCCGGTGGTAATAGACGA
>CAMKDB010000004.1 GCA_946411155.1 uncultured Faecalibacterium sp. | reverse complement strand
CCAGCATGGTCAGCTTTTCCGGTACAACGGGCGGCTGATCACTGCGACATTCCATCCGGCAGCACTGCTGCGCAACCCGGCAAACAAAGCCCCTACTTTCAGTGATTTCGAGATGATCTACAAACTCGCAAAGGTCGATCATTTTCAGGTATAGACCGTATCATCAACCTAAAAAGAGCAGGCTCTGACTCATGGCCTGCTCTGATTTTTTTATGGAAAAGCCGTGCAGTCCTACTGCACGGCTAAACAATTCTTTCCTTCCATATCACTCCTGACGGAAATCAGACTCCTCTTTTCTGTGCGCAAGGCAGAAGACCAGTCCTCCCGCATACAGCGCTAGTCCTACGAGGAACACCGTATTTTCCCCAAGCCTGTTGGCAACGATCCCTCCAAGGATCGGGACCAGAATGGTCAGAGGCGCAGCGATATACTTCAGTACGACATTGTAAAGAGTCAGCTCTTTTCCGCGGCTGAACGTTCCGGAGATCATGTTCTGGAAGTTGAAATAACTGCAGCCGGCAACGGCTGAAAAAAGGAACAGGATTATTCCGACATAGAGATCCGGAAGGATATAAGCCAGTACGGAGGCCACCGTTCCGGCACCGAAGCAGGTCATCAGACCTGCATAAATACCAAAACGGTACACAATAACGCCGATAAGTCTGGTTCCGATGACTGCGGCGAAAAGAACAACAAAGTTCATGATTCCGACGATGTTTTCAGGCACACCCGGAAGCTTTGCTAGCTTGACGATGTAATAGGACCTGGAGAATTCCGCGATGCTCAGCAGCATATAAGCGACAGAGATATGTATGAAAGGCTTTTCTTCCTTCAGGATGCGGATACTTTTTGGAACAAATTCGTTGAGGCGTATTGGCTTGGGTTCGTATCCGTCTGTGACTTCCCTGATTCCGAACCAGACAGCCGCCGAGGAGAAGAATGCCATAATCGTTCCGCTTAAGAAAGTCACCGCATAGTCGATCGGGAACTGAAAGCGCTCAAAGCAAAAGGCAAGGAACAGCGAGGAAGCGACCCCTGCCAGATTGGCGATCGCAAGATAATTTCCGTAAAATTTCCCCAGATTGCCGCTGAGCGAAAACGGCACAAGCTGGCTGAACAGGGTCCCCGTCATTCCGTACGTTCCCGCAAACATCGCAAAAGAACAGAAAAAGAACAGAAGGGACGCTCCTGCAGACCATTTCCCGACCGTCAGCGCCGAAAGGAAAATCAGAAGAAAAGCCACACGCTGGAGCAGAGCAACAAAAAAATAGACTTTCTTCGGACTTCTTGCCCTGCTCCCAAGAAGACACGAAAACAGAGCCGCCAGATAACTGACGCCATAATAGATCGTTGTCAGAAGACTGATGTAGAGATTGTTGTCCGTGATCTTCGAGACAAAAGATGGAAGTACCGTTCCCGAAGAGAAGGTCATGTTAGCGAAATTAAAGAAAAAACTATCCAAAAAAAACGCAATCATATTGCGCTTGCGGACCTGTTCAAATTTTTCTCTGGTGTCCACCGAAGTTCTCCCGTTTTTTTCTTTATCTTATCATCAGCGAATGTCCCCGTCAAAACAGACCGGAAAGGATCCGTACCGCACCCAATTACCGCTTTCGGAGAGCAAAAAACGGATAAACGGGAAAACAAATAATACAATAAGTACAAATCTGTTATAAACAGACAACTTTCGTGTCCATTATTTGAAGATGATATTACATTTTGGAATTCATCATGCTATAATTATAATGTCCCTGAACGCATGAAAGACAGGTGGATTATGTTTGGTGTAAATGATGTAGTCTCTTACAGTTCCGCCGGTGTCTGCGAGATCACAGAAATAACCCAGCGCGAAATCGCAGGAACCAGGATGGACTACTATGTGCTCAAGCCCAGAATGGATCTGAAATCCACAGTTTTCGTCCCGGTAAAAAATCCCAAACTGATTGCCCGGATGCGCCCCGTGCTCTCATCAGTTGAGGCGGATCAGCTCCTGGGCTCTTTGCGCACGCTCCCTCCTCAATGGATCGAGAATGACAACCAGCGCAAAGAGACTTTCCGCAGCCTGATTACTGACGGCCTGCCTCAGGACCTTGCGCTGATCTACAAGACGTTGACTGTACGCAGGAAAGAATTGGAAGAGAATTCGCGCAAACTCAGAAGCGCGGATGAAGGATTCTTGAAAGAATGCGAAAAACTGTTGAGTTTCGAGATCAGTTACGCGCAAGGCTGTTCTTCCAGTGAAGCCAAGGCACTGATTATTTCCCTTTGCAACTGACTTTGCCTCATGAAAATACTACGGCCGGCTGAATCATTTCAGCCGGCCGTTATTCTTTCAGTTTTCGATTTTCATCGGCCGAAGCATTCTGGTCGCATTCAGAACCGCGATCACCATGACACCTACGTCAGCAAAGACCGCCCACCACATATTCGCATATCCGACCGCGGCAAAAATCAGGCATAGCAGCTTGATCAGAAGAGAAAACACGATATTCTCCTTCACGATCCTCATGCACTTCTGCGAGATTCTGACCGCAAGCGGCAGTTTCCTAAGATTGTCATCCATCAGCACAACATCTGCCGCTTCGATAGCGGCGTCGCTTCCGAGCGCTCCCATCGCGATACCGACATCGCTTCTCATCAATACGGGAGCATCGTTGATCCCATCTCCGACGAAGCCAACCGTTGAGGAAGATCCATCATTTTGCCCGATCTGACGTTCGACATGGCTGACCTTATCCTCCGGCAACAACTCGGCATAAGATCCTTCGATGCCGATCGCGTCTGCGACTTCCTTTACAGATGAAACGCTGTCTCCGGAAAGAAGAATGGTGCGGATACCGAGATTGCTGAGTTCCTCTATCGCCTTTTTGCTTTCCGGTTTGATCTCATCCGAGATCCTTATTCCACCGAGATACTTTTTCTGTCTGGCAACGTAGATCTTCGTTCCGAGTCCGTCCAATGGCGGGACCTCGATCCCGAGGCTGCGCATCAGTTTCTCGTTTCCGACAGCTACTTCTTCGCCATCGATCTCTGCCAGAACGCCATGACCCGCTATCTCCTTTACTTCTCCGAGGCATCCGCAGTCTTTTCCGGACGCCTCAGCACGCAGGATTTCCGCAATCGGGTGTGTCGAATAGGATTCAGCCAGAGCGGCAAGATCCATCAGTTTTTCCGCCGGAAACTGATCCTCAGGGAGCACATCGACGATCCGGAATTTACCTTCCGTGATCGTTCCGGTCTTATCCAGAAAGAGATGTTTCAGATTGGAAAGCGATTCCAGATCGTTCCCGCCCTTAACAAGGATCCCGCTTCTGGACGCACCTCCGATACCTCCGAAGAAGGACAGCGGTATGCTGATCACAAGTGCGCAAGGACAGCTGATAACGAGGAATGTCAGCGCCCGGAAGACCCAGACTTTCCATTCTCCTGTAATAAGAGAAGGAATGACCGCCAAGGCTAGCGCACAATAACAGACAACAGGCGTATAATAGCGGGCAAATCTGGTGATGAATGCCTCCGTCCTCGCTTTTTTCAGGCTGGAATTCTCGACCAGTTCAAGAATTCTAGTGACTGTGGAGTCTTCAAAGCACTTTGTTACCTTCACTTTCAGCACGCCGGAAGTATTGACGGAGCCGCTGATCACCTCATCACCTGCACGAATCCTGAACGGACGGGATTCTCCGGTCAGTGCCGATGTGTCAAGGATGCTTTCACCCTCTTCAACGACACCATCTACAGGGATCCTGTCTCCCGGTCTTACAAGAATTAGACTGCCAACCGGGATATCATCCGGTTCCTCTTCGGTAACAGTTCCGTCGCTGTGGATCAGATTAGCGGTATCCGGACGTATATCCATCAAATCCGAGATGCTTTTTCTGCTCTTGCCTACCGCATAGGACTGGAACAACTCACCGACCTGATAGAAGAACATAACGGCGACGCCTTCCTGACACTCACCCAGAAGGATCGCGCCGATGGTGGCAACCGCCATCAAAAAGTTCTCATCGAAGACTTCACCGTTACGGATCCCTTCGAACGCATTCTTCAGAACGCCGCTTCCGACAATAAAATAAGGTATGAGGTAAAAATAATTCCAATACGCTTCCTTCAAACCGGCAATCCGGATCGCAGACCAGATCACAACCATGAAAAATGCCGCAAAGAGGATCTGATACAGAGCCTTCCTCTGCTTTTTGGTCATGATAAACTCCTATCCGAGAATCTCAAAATCAGGTTCTACTTTTTTGGCGACACGGACGACTTCTTCCATGATCTCATCAAACCTGTCGTCCTGTGCGGTGATCACCATCTTCTGTGTCATGAAACCGACAGCAGCTTCTTCCACCCCTGCGATCTGCTGAATCGCATGCTCAATCTTGGCGGCGCAGTTGGCACAGTCAACTTCGATTTTGAACTTCTTCTTCATATCATTATTCCTCCACATGGTCCATTCCGAGAGCAAGGATGCTGCGGACATGATCATCGTCCAGAGAATAGATCATCGTCTTCCCGGATCTGCGGAATTTGACCAGTTTATTTGCCTTAAGAACTCTGAGCTGGTGGCTGACAGCGCTTTGCGTCATATTGAGTGCTTCAGCGATATCGCCGACGCACAGTTCGCTTTCAAACAATGTGTACATGATCTTGATCCTGGTGGAATCGCCGAAAACCCGGAACAATTCTGCAAGATCGTACAGGATCTCCTCATCGGGCAGTTCCTCCAGTACACGCTGCACCGCGTCCGGATTCAGGATCTTTTCTTTATCCATCTGTAGCCTCCCAGCGACATTCATATGAACAATTGCTCATATGTTTAATATAAGTATACATCCCCTGACCGGTTTGTCAACGAAAAACACACGAGAATGTGGTATAGTGGAAAAAAATCCCGTATGAAGGAGGCGTCAAAATGATCGCAGTAGTAACAGGGGCTTCTTCCGGATTCGGTCAGGAATACGTCCGTCAATTCGACAGCCGCGGATATGATGAGATCTGGGTCATTGCCCGAAGGAAAGAACGTTTGGAGGCACTCTCTTCCGAAGTCAAAACACCTCTTCGTCCCATCGCCATGGACCTCAGCCGTTCGGAATCGATCGGCATGTTTGCAGAGCTCCTTGAGCAGGAGAAGCCGCAGATCCATGCACTGGTCAACGCAAGCGGATTCGGATATTTTGATGCGTTCACAGAGCAGCCGCTTGAGGATGCCCTGAACATGGTCGACCTGAATGACAAAGCCCTGATCTCTCTGTGTTACCTGTGTATTCCTTACATGAAAAAAGGAAGTGAAATCTACAATATCGCTTCCTCTTCCGCATTCCAGCCGGTGCCCTATATCGGCGTCTATGCCGCCACGAAGGCGTTCGTCCTGAGTTTCTCACGTTCTCTGAACCAGGAACTGCGCAAGAAAGGGATCAAAGTACTCGCCGTATGCCCTCACTGGACAAAAACTGAATTTTTTGACCGTGCGGATAAAAAGAACGGCGTCATTACCAACTACAACTTTTATACGGACAAGACTGCTGTCGTCCGAAATTCTCTGCGCCACATGGAGAAAGGAAAAGATGTATCCCTGACCAGTCTCAACCTGAAAGCTCAGGTCCTTGCAGCCACCCTTCTCCCAAAGAAACTCGTGATGAAGATCTGGCTGAATCAGCAGCATCTGTGAATTACCCATGCTTAAAAGCACGGACATTCTCGCTTTTTGTAAACAATCCGTGAACCGCCTTGACTTTAGCGCTTTACCATGCTAATATGACAATGCAAAAGGGAGTAGCTAAACACCATCCGGTGGATTCGTACCCGACATCACGACGATCGGTCCGAGGCGAATGAGATAGCAAGACTTTTACCGCGCTGCGGTGAAAGTCTTTTTTCATCGCAGCAAACCCAAACGATCAATCGGAGGATTACTGCAATGATGAGAAATTCTTTTCACGGCCCGATGGGCGGAAGAATGGGTCACTATGGAATGCACGGTCCCCATCACGGTATGGGAGGTCCGGGCATGGGCGGTATGCATGGTCCGCGTCACGGCATGAGAGGCCCGCATCCGAGGATGTTCGGCGGTCCCTTCGTTCCGATGCCCCTCATGTATCGTCCCCGTCCCCGTTACCGCTACTATGGCGGAAGCGGATGCCTGACACTGATCTTACTTCTCCTCTTTCTCGCCTTCTTTTTGGGTGTCTGAGCAAAATACCCTGTTCAGCCAACAGCATAAAACAGCAGGCAGGTTCCCGTTATTGGGAGCCTGCCTGCTCTATGTTTTCAGTTATTTCAAGAAACAATGTCTAAGACAGATCTTCTGCGAAGACTGCGATACTGTGTCCCGGGAGCGTCAGCGTCTTCTCTTCCAGAGTGATCCACTCCTCGGAAGTATTCAGTACGGCAACCATGGAGTAGCCGTCGGCCTCGGATGACAGATCACATGAAGTTTCTTCGTCACCAAGGTTGATAATTATGAGGACATTCCGCTCTTCAGGGTCGACTTTATAGAACGCAGCGACGGTATCCGTCGAGATATTGCTTGCCTCTATACTGCCCCGGGCAATCACGGGAAACGCATTACGCACCGAGATCACTTCACGGAACCAGTTGAGAATCGAAAGATCATCCGTCATCTGATCCGCCACGGATGGGAATTTCATTTTGACCTGATCCATATCAGGCGGTCCGGCACAAAGATCGGAATCATCCGGAGAGTCGCTCCAGTACATCGGAGCCCGCTTGTTCTCGTCCTTCCCGGAGCCCTTCATGCCGATCTCTTCGCCGTAATACACGAAAGAGTTGCCGCTCATCAGCAGACTCAGTCCGTAAGCCATTTTCGTTTCAGGCCCCTCATCCAAGGCATAATACCCTGCACTTCTTGCAATATCGTGGTTCGTATAGAACGGCGCGTCGATGTAGCCGGGATTGGAGGAACGGTACTGCTCATCCAGTGATATCATCACATTTACAAAATCCGAAGCCTTTACCGAGTGCGAAATCGTATTACGAATGATTCCATCATTTCCCGCGAACGGGAAATCAAACAGAGAATCGATTCCGCTTTCATAGAGCTTTGCGATAGCATTCCGATCCGTCCATGCTTCACCGACAATATAGCAATCCGGTTTAAGCGTTCTGCAGGTCTGACAGAACCATTTCATGAAACCGACATTTGCCTCCGGGTCTCCGGTGTGATAAGAAGTGACAGCATCCAGACGAAAACCGTCGACCCCTCTGCCAAACCAGAAGGAGGCGATCTTCTGAATCTCCTCCCGAACAACAGGGCTGTCCAGATTCAGATCCGGCATGCCGGACCAGAAGCGGGCTTCATAATACCAGTTTGTATCCTGAAGCGGCGCATAACCGTCCTTAGGTTCACGTGAAAACTGGTAATAGTCGAAGTATGGACAATAAGAAGGATCAGGCTCCCAATCCGACGGAAGTTCATGAAGGTAATCCGACGCCTTCTGAAACCACTCATGGGCATACGCCGTGTGGTTCACGACCAGATCCATCAGGACCCGGATTCCCCGCTCATGGCATTCCTTCAGAAGAAGGTCGTAATCCTCCAGCGAGCCGAATTCGGGGTCGATCCCATAATAGTCGGTCACATCATATTTGTGATACGTCGGAGAAGGATGGACAGGGGTCAGCCAGATCTCATCGAACCCGAGATCCTGGATATAGTCAAGCTTGGAGCGGATCCCGTTCAGATCACCGATACCGTCTCCGTTGGAATCGCAGAAAGAGTAGACGAAAATCTGATACGTCGTCCGATAAGCATCGTCCCTCTTTTCGTGTTCCAGTCCGGAATTGAATGAAAACATCTGAACTGCGGAAACCGGAGCCGAGTTCTGATTCCTTTTCGTAAACAGTACGAGGACTGCTGCCCCTGAAACGACCAGGAGCAGCAGTACGGCAATGATAGAGAATAGTTTTTTACGGTTCATCCCTTAACAGCACCCGACATGCCTTCAACATAGAATCTCTGCATGTAAATGAACAGGATCGCGATCGGAATCGAAATAATGACTGCGCCGGCAGCGAAGCAGGTATACCACTGATAAAGGTATTCCTTCTGGAGCATGTTCCAGAGACCGATTGCAACAGTAAACTGATCTGAGTTTGCACGGCAGATAACTTTCGCGAACACGAAATCGACCCAGGGACCGATAAATGAAGTCATTACCGTGTAGATAACGATCGGTTTCGACAGCGGCATCGTGATCTGTGTAAAGACCTGCCACTGTGTTGCGCCGTCGATCACTGCGGCTTCGTCGATCGATTTCGGGATCGTATCAAAGAATCCCTTTGCGATCTGGAAGCCAAGTCCGGTACAGGCTGAATAAACGATGATCAATCCGATACGAACCGCAGAGCCCTCTGTAAGTCCCATAGCCTTCAGAATGAAGTACTGGGCGACCATTGCCATAAAGCCCGGGAAAAGACCAAGAATCATGGCAATGTTCATATAGGTCTTGCGGAATCCGAAACGCATGCGGCTGAGCGCATACGCTACGGAGAGAACGAAGAACGTGCTGAAGACACAGCAGATGACTGCTATGATCAGCGTATTCGTGAACATCTTCGGGAAGTTCAGGACGTTGCGGTCCGTAAACAGTTTGATATAGTTGTCCAACGTATAACCCTGCGGAAGGAAAGTGTTCGTGTAAGCACCTTTTTCCGCCCGGAAACTGGTCAGCACAATCCAGAAGATCGGCAGGACCCAAACCGTTGCCAACACCCCAAGAAGCAGATGAACCAGGAAATTGGTCGCTTGTTTCTGCGGACTGATTCGATTTTTCTTAATCTCCTCTTTCATCACATGAATGCCTCCTCATTCTTGTAGGAACTGGAGTTCCTGTAGGTGATCAATGTGACAATGGTCAGGATCACGAACGTCAAGATGCCGATGACTGCACCGAGGTTGTAATACTGCTGGTCAACAGTAAGCTTGTAGAGCCATGTGACGAGCAGGTCCGTCTGACCGGCTGTATCGCCGACATAGGTCGGTCCGCCGCCGGAGAGCAGATAAATTACATTGAAGTTGTTGATGTTGCCGACGAAACTCGTGATCAGGTAAGGCGTCGTAACAAATAGCATATAAGGAAGGGTGATGCTGAAGAAGATCTTAACAGGACCGGCGCCGTCCATTCTGGCAGCCTCATAAAGCTCAACCGGAATGTTCTGCAGGATACCTGTGACCTGAAGCATCGTATACGGAACACCAACCCAGAGGTTGATGACGATAATCGTGATTCGCGCCCACGTCGCATTTGTCCAGAACGGAAGCGGCTGAGTAATCAATCCAAGATTCTGCAGCAGGACGTTGATAGCGCCGGAAGGCTGAAGCATGATATTCATGATCATCAGCGTGACGAACTGCGGCACAGCAATGGAGAGAACGAAGCAGAAACGCCAGAAACCTTTCGCTTTCGTGTCTTTCCTGTTGATGATCATGGCAAGAACCATGCCAAGGATATAGTTGAGGAAAGTGGCAAAGATCGCCCAGACAACCGTCCAAGCTAAAACATGCCAGAACTGCCTGCCCATATTGCCGTTCATGCTCAGGATCCGGCGGAACTGAGTCAGTCCGTTCCAGTCAAAGAGCATGAGGTGTTCGTCTTCCTTCGAGTAGGTCGTGAACGCCATGGTGATCATGTATACAAGCGGCACGATGTTGAACACCAGGATCCCCAGGCAGGGCAACGTCATCAGGGTGATATGAAGATTGGAGTCGAACAGATTCCGAATATCCTCGAGGAAAGTCGGGACCTTTCTGCCGGCCTCTTTTTCCAATTGAAGCCTGTAAGAATGGCGCAGCTGAAGGACCCAGAGAACCACGAAAGCGGCGATCACGAAGCAAGTGATGACACCGTTCAACAGGATACGCTGGGAATTATCGCCGGCAACATATTCATAAACCTGTTTTGCCTCATTCCAGACCTCACCGGCTTCCTGTGTGCCGAGGCTGGGAAGAAGCGCAAGATTTCCAAGTCCTGTCCCCATCATATAGAGGATAAAGGCAACTTCAATTGCCAGGACCAGAATGCCTTTCACGATCTGCCCATGACCTATCATGCCCGCACCAAGAAGGAGCGCAGACAATTTCGTGAACAGATCGCCGTTTTTCAGCGCATTCAAACAATTGATACGTTTTGTTTCCATCATCAATTCTCCCAATGGAGTAGATTTGCTCTGATTTTATAGAGCCAGGCCGGGCCGGAAAGCCCGGCCTGGAAAACCATTACCTATGGTCAGGGTTGTTTACTGAGATCAGGAAACAGCAGAAGAGTTCATGGTTTCGTTCATGGACTCAGTCTTCTCTGCAGCGTTAGCAGCAGTGACGGTGCCCGCAACGATCTCCTGGCCCATGGACTCAGCCGGGCCCCAATACTGACCCATGCTGCCGACAACAGGCTGAACGATGGACGCATAATCCATGGTATCCATCTGAGCCTTTGCCAGAGCGTCATCACCGACATCGATGCTCAGATCGGTGGGGATGATGTTTCTCAGATCATAGTGATCTTTCTGAGCGGAGGTACCGCCGAGATAAGCAGCGAGAGCAACAGCGATTTCCGGATGCTCTTTGTAAAGAGCAGTTGCCGGGTTGACGCCGACTGCCTTGGAGCCCGCGAAGGACTTCATCTGCTTGAGTTCGCCGTCGATGGTAATGGACGGTGCCGGAGCAATACCGAGGTTATCGCCGAAAGCGTCAACAGCTTTCTGATAGTCCCAGGTGCCGGAGAAGAATGCCTTAACATCGGTTGCAGAGCCAACATCACCGTTGACGAAGTTCGCATTGCCGTTGAGGCCGATCAGGTAATTTGTGACTGCAACAGCCTTGTCACCGCTGAAGTCAATGCCAGCTGCCTCGTCAGAGCCGGACTCGCCGAACAGGGTGCATCCGTTGGCAACATAGAAGGAAGCGATGTACCAGGAGTTGGTCAGCGGGAACGCTACCTTGCCTTTTTCGAGCATCGCATCGAGAGACTTGACGTCTTCTGCGGAGAAGACGCTGCTGTCATAGAACATGAACCAGGTGTTGCCGGTGAACGGGAAGCCGTAAACAGCGCCGTCATAGGTAACCGTGTTCATGGTCGTGGCAGAATTGGCCGCCTTGGCAGCATCAAGGGTAGAGCCGCCGATCTTGGCGATCGCGTTTGCCTTAACCAGATCCGGGATCTGGTCGTTTGCATAGAGATATACATCCGCAGCAGCGCTCGGGTCGGTCGACACATTCGTCTTTGCATCGCCCTCAGAGCAGACGCCATACACGAAAGTGAGATCCCATTCCGGATGCTCAGCAGCGAATTTTTCACATTCAGTCTGGAGCCATTTGCCGTTTTCATCAGACTGGTCTTCCTGCGGTCCCCAAACCGTAACGGTTGCTGCCACCTTCTCATCGGCGGGAGCGGGTTGCGGATCGTTGGAGGGTGCAGGAGCGGGCTCTTCCGCCTGCTGACCGCAAGCAGTCAGCATCGTCATGACCATCATGAGCGCAAGCAGAAGGGCAAAGAATTTTTTGGATTTCATCTTTTTCCTCCTAAGAGATAATTGTTTATGTTTTCCGGGCTATGCCCAGGTAAAACCGAATTCAGTTCAGACATACTCGAGGTTCTTCCCGCTTTCGGGATCGAAGACATGGATCGCATTCGGCGCGAAAGTAAACGAGACTGTCGCCCCGGCACCGAGATCACGCTCACCTAGATCGAGCGTGGGCACGATAACGATGCAGTCTTTTCCGTCAGCGTTGATGTGAAGATGGATCGAACTGCCCATCATCTCAGAAACGTCAACAACTCCGCTGACCATGGCGCCCTCTCTCTCATCGAGCGTGATATGTTCCGGACGAACGCCGATCACGACATCCTGTGGCGCGGTGTTGCGGTCTGCGAGATTCTTCTGTTTATTCGCCGACAACGCGATATGTGCGCCGCCCACTTCAACAGCGTATTTTCCGTCTTCATCCCGGACCAGTTTACCGTCGAACATATTCATCTGAGGCGTACCGATAAATCCCGCAACAAACGTATTCACAGGTTTGTTGAATACTTCCTGAGGCGTGCCGATCTGCTGGACTTCACCGTCTTTCATGATAACGATCCTATCGCCGAGCGTCATGGCTTCTGTCTGGTCGTGCGTAACATAGACGAAAGTCGTCTGGATCCGTTTGCGGAGTTTGATAATCTCAGCCCTCATCTGATTCCTGAGTTTTGCATCCAGGTTGGACAGAGGCTCATCCATCAGCAGGACACGGGGATTCCGGACGATTGCGCGTCCGATAGCGACACGCTGCCTCTGACCTCCGGATAGCGCCTTGGGCTTTCTGTTCAGGTACTGGGTGATTCCGAGGATCTCTGCCGCTTCATTGACCAGCCGATCCATTTCGTCTTTCGGGATCTTGCGGAGTTTCAGCGGGTACTCCAGATTCTGCCGAACGGTCATATGCGGGTAGAGCGCATAGTTCTGGAAGACCATCGCGATATCCCTGTCTTTGGGAGACACTTCATTCATCAGTTCGTCACCGATATATAATTCTCCCCTGGTAATATCTTCCAATCCGGCAATCATCCGAAGTGTTGTCGATTTGCCGCATCCGGACGGCCCGACAAGAACGACAAATTCGCCATCCTTGATCTCGAGATTGAAATCATCAACCGCCACGACACCTTCCTCGGTGACTTTCAGCTGATAACTCTTCTTCTCAACAGGGGCATCATCCTTCTTGGATTTTTTCTTTTTCTCGTTCTCCGTATTGGGGTATATCTTCTGAACGTGCTTCAAAGTTACTGTAGCCATGATGATTTCTTCCTTCTAACTGACTGTGTTTGAATTATCGGAACGGCTGATTCCCGTTTTTCAGCAAAAGCATTGCAAGAATCGGAAAAGTTGCCTACTCCACATACATATATTAGCACCGAATTATGAAAAATGAACAAAATCATACGGTTGTATGTATTTTTTCGTACAAATCAATAAAAATTTTTTTACTTCTTAGTTTAAAGCGAAAAAATAATTACATATTTGTAACAACTGCATGCAATTTCCGATTCAGGTAATAAAATCTTGCAATGACCCGAACAGAATCAATCTCTTTAAGCTCGAAGATACGATATAATAGAATCAGTTTTTCGTTTGAACACCATTGATTTCAGCATTTTCAGGAGGGCTAACGTGAAGCAGTCTGTAACTATAGGAATCGGGGATCTTTCTCCCTCCGATCACCATGATCTCTTCCAAGCACCGTATCTCCGCTCGCTCGAGGGTGCAGGAGCACGGTACCGTATTCTGACATGGACAGAAGATCCAACGGTTATCCGCGATTATGTGGCAGACTCAGACGGTATTCTTTTGCCCGGCGGAGATGACGTTGAGCCCCGTCTTTACGGAGAAGACAGACTGCCCGAATGCGAAAGTTCCTTACCAGCCAGAGACAGTTTTGAAATGGCGCTGTTGCGAGAAGCCGCAAAGCAGCGCAAGCCTGTCTTCGGGATCTGCCGGGGTCTTCAGATCATGAACGTGTTCCGTGGCGGATCGCTGTGGCAGGATATTTCATCCCAAATAGCAAGCGATCCTCCTCACCCGATTGCGCAGCACGGTCAGATGCCCGTTAGACTGCATTCCGTTCATATCATCCCGGGATCCAGGCTTGCCGACGTCCTCAATACCGACTCGCTGGACGTCAACTCCGCACATCATCAGGCAATAAAAGAACTGGGGAACGGACTCATAGCCTCTGCCTATTCGGAAGACGACATCGTCGAGGCTTTCGAATCCGTGAGCGGACCGTTCTTCTGTGCTGTACAGTGGCACCCGGAATGGCTGTTCCCCTCCGAAGACGCAGCCGCTCTTTTCCAAGCATTTGTCGATGCATGCAGGAGGTCTTCTGATGAAATGTGATGTCCTTTTCTATAACGCGAATGTCTTCAGTTCGAGTTACCGCCGTTTCTATCACGGCTTTCTGGCAATCAGAGGCGATAAAGTCGTCCGTATCGGTCTCGGTGAACCTCCGGAAACCCTGACAGCTGAGAGACAGGTCGATCTGTCGAACAAATTTGTGATTCCCGGACTGATCGATTGTCATATGCACATTGAGAGCAGTATGCTCACTCCTCAGGCGTATGCATGGGAAGCAGTCCGGCACGGTGTCACCACGATCATCAGCGAACCGCATGAGATCGCGAACGTTTTAGGCGTCCGCGGGATTGAAGCGATGATGGATGCCGGCACCGATGCGCCGATAGACATCTTTTACGGTGTGCCGTCCTGCGTTCCTTCCACAAATGCCTCCCTGGAGACCGCCGGGAGCAGCATCGGTGTGCCCGAGGTCCTCGAATTGCTGAAAAACGATTCGATCCGGTGTCTGGGAGAAGTCATGAACACCAAAAGTGTCCTGACCGAACCCGATGGAAAAGCAAATCAGCTTATCCGGGCATTTCATGAAGCCGCGCCGGATCTCCCTCTGGAGGGGCACGTGCCGAGGATCATGGGAGACGATCTTGCCTCCTATCTGATGAGCGGCGTTGATTCTGACCACACCGAGCATCCTCTGGATGAATTCATCGAGCGCTGGCTGAACGGGTTCTGCGTACAGTTACAGGAAAAGACCGTTCTTCCCGACGTCATCGCATATCTGAACCGCCATGAGCTGTTTGGCAACACCTGCCTCGTGACCGATGATGTGATGGCGGATGAAATGATCGAGCACGGGATCCTCGATCACATCGTCAGAAAGGCGATGAAACTGGGCATGGATCTGAAAGACGCCGTGTATTGCAGCACCTGGACACCTGCGCGGCGAATGCATCTCTGGGACAGAGGAGAACTTCGTCCCGGAAAGCTTGCCGACCTCGTCATATTGGATCAGGAAGAGGACTTCTCTATTTTTGCCACTTACAAAAAAGGAAAATGCGTCTTCGAAAAAGGATCGCCGAGGGTCAACACAGTTGACTGTGCGGCTTTTCCCGCAGATTTCCGTGAAAGCGTAAAAGTACCCCATCTTTATGAAAGCGACTTTGCGCTCCGCACAGACAGGGAGGGACTGGTCAACGTCCGGGTCATGCTGGTGGATCCGGTCAAAACGCAGACGAAAGAATCAGAACTTGTTCTGGAAGCCAAAGACGGAGAATTGCTGTTTGAGACTTCCGATGCTGCGATGATGGCTGTGATCGAGCGTCACGGCATAAACGGAAATATCGGCAAAGGACTGGTCGTCGGCACTACGATGAAGCGCGGCGCCGTTGCTACGACTTACAGCCATGACAGTCATAACCTGTGTGTTCTCGGAACGAACAAAGCAGACATGGCTGCTGCCGCCAACACCGTTGTCGGCATGAAGGGCGGTATGGCGGTGGTGGAAAACGGCGAAGTGATCGCCTCTGCGGCGCTTCCTATCGCAGGGATCCTAACAGACAAGACCTGCCAGGACTTTGCTGAAGACATCTCTCGCGTGACCCATGCTATGAAAGAGCGCGGCTATGATCATGTCGACCCGATTATGAGTTTCTGTACACTTGCTCTTCCCGTCAGTCCCCAGCTGAAAGTCACCGACTTCGGTTATGTCAACGTCACCGAACAAAGGATCGTCCCTCTGGAGATCTGATTTTGGCATATTCTTTTGATCCTATAAACTATATGCGCAGTGCATCAATGCACTGCGCATCTTTTTCATATCGACCGGATCTCATTGATCAGTTCCGGGGGCGAAGATACGATCCTGCAGTCTCCGAGCTGCTGCAGGGCATCTCTGTCCCTGAAACCCCAATCCACGAGGATCGGAACCGCGCCTGCATTCTCCGCCGTATGGAGGTCCACTTCAGAATCGCCGACGTAGATCAATTTACAGTCTTCCGGCGCGTTCATCACCGCAAGAGCAGTCCGTACCATTGCCGGATCCGGTTTCTTAGGCACGTTCTTTCTCTCTCCCAGTGCCACATCAAACACTCCGGGATAAAACGCGGAAATCAGATTCTGTACTGCGGCATCAAATTTGTTTGAGACTGTTCCCAGCCTGAAGCCTTCTTTACGGAGCTGCGCCAGCATTTCGGGAACGCCTTCATACGGCCTTGTTTCTACCATGAGGTGGGACAAATAATATGATTTCTGAAGTTCAACCGCTTTCTCCCACCTATCTTCAGGGCAGCCTTCCGGCAATGAACATTTCATCAGGACCCCGACCCCATTGCCAAGAAATATCCGGATCTCCGCCCCGCTTCGCTCCGGGTATCCCAGAACTCTGAGCGCATGGTTCGCAGCATTTTTCAGGTCAGGCAGCGTATTCAGGAGCGTACCGTCCAGGTCAAATAAGACGACCGTATCACTCATAGATTCCCTCCCGTGCGGACAAGGCAGCAGCTTCACCCGCCGCTTTACCTGATATCCATGCCCAATGCAGATTAAAGCCTCCGCATCTGCCATCCACATTTATGATCTCTCCACAGTAAAAAACGCGAGGATCTCGGGCGGAAGATAAGGTCTCCCCGTCCAGGCCATCCACTCCTCCCCGGCAGACCTGTGCCTGACTCATCGGGCATCTCGAACTCACCGGGATGATCCAGCGCTTGAGAAGGTCGGCAACCATACCGATGTCTTCTTCAGTCAATGATCCGGCAGACATTGAAAACGCGTCCGGGAACATAGAGCGCATCAGCAGTTCACCGACCCGTCTTGGAAGGATTCCGTTCAAAAGAGCGGCAGCATTGGAAGACCGCGAACATGATGCATCAAGGAAAGAAATGATACCCTGTTTCGCTCTGTCCGGGATCAGATCCAGTGAAAGCTGATAATCCCCATCATCCACATACCTGGAAAGATCCATCACACAGATCCCCCCCAGATATCCATCTCCGAACTGGACTTCCCCGGATTCCAGCCGGATCGTTTTCCCGTTTTTCTGAAGAGCCACAGCCGCTTTGAGTCTGATTCCTTTCAGAGAGCGGAACTGTTCGCCCCGGATCCGGAGCGGTACCAGAGCAGGAACAAACGGGATAAAACGGTCTCCGACCTGCCGCACAAGTTCTTCCGACCGATTGCTTTTTACGGAAGCGGGCGACCCTGTCGCCAGAATGGCCCTGCGCGCCAGGAGCGCTTCCCCATTCCCGAATCCGATCATAATTCCCTGCTTTCCCGGCTCCAGTCGGGTAACTCCGGAACCCGCACGGACCTCGATATCCGTCCTGTTCAACTCGTTCAGAAATGCGTTCAGGACAGAGGACGCCTGATTGCTGTAAGGATAGAAGCGCCCGCTTTCGTCCTCGTACAGCATAAGACCAAGACGGGCAAATAGAACCTCATCAGCCATACTTTTCCGGAATACCGGTTCGTATCTCACGGCGCCTTCATTGTAACTGTCAAGCGTCAGAGTTCTGTTGGAAAGATTGCATCTCCCGTTACCCGTCACAAGGATCTTCTGGCCGATCCGTTCCTTTTCCTCTACCAGAACGATCTTCAGTGACGGATCTCTCCAGTATGCGGCAAGAGCGGCAGTGATTCCTGACGCGCCGGCGCCGATCACACAAATATCCGCATTCATCTCAGAAGGCAGAATGCCCATTTCAGGTCTCCTTAATAAAGAAACCGGCAACCGCCGGTTTCTGTTGTCTCTCATTCCCGTGCCAGCTCATTCTGGATGTATTCCAGCGAGAGCAGTTTTTCCTTGACGCCCTCCACATCCAGACGCTCTGTATTATCACTGTTAAACTCTTCGATCGTCGGTTTCTTGATCTGTCCGTTCGTGAAGTAATTATCGTAGTTCAGATCTCTGTTGTCCGCTCTGACCCGGAAGAAATCGCCCAGATCTTCCGCTCTCAGGCACTCTTCTTTCGTCAGAAGCGTTTCATACATCTTCTCTCCGTGACGGATACCGATGATCTTGATGTCCGCATTGGGATCGAACAGCTGCCTAACGGCTTCTGCCAGATCCCCGATGGTGCTGGCGGGCGCCTTCTGAACGAAAATGTCGCCGGGCTCCGCATTTGCGAATGCGTACAGCACCAGATCTACAGCCTCCTCCAGACTCATGATGAATCTGGTCATGGTCGGATCCGTCACCGTCAGCGGCAAGCCTTCACGGATCCTGTCGATAAACAGCGGGATAACGGATCCCCTGGAACACATGACATTCCCGTAACGTGTACAGGCAATAACGGTCTTCCCGGCATTGCGGCTGTCCGCCATGATGACCTTTTCCATCATTGCCTTGCTGGTTCCCATCGCGTTGATAGGATACGCGGCCTTGTCCGTCGAAAGGCAGATCACTCTGGAAACGCCGGCGTCAATTGCCGCCTGAAGAACGTTCTCAGTCCCGAGCACATTGGTCTTGACCGCCTCGATGGGAAAAAACTCACAGGACGGAACCTGCTTGAGAGCAGCGGCGTGGAAGATATAATCGACCCCGCGCACCACGTTTTTGACAGAAGACGGATCACGGACATCTCCGATATAGAATTTGACTTTAGAAGCGGATTCCGGGTATGTCTCCTGAAGCAGGTGCCTCATGTCATCCTGCTTCTTTTCATCTCTCGAGAAAACGCGGATCTCTCCGATTCCCGTACGGATAAACCGTTTCAGAACCGCATTCCCAAATGAGCCGGTGCCGCCGGTGATCAGCAGTGTCTTCCCGTCGAATCCTTTTTCTATCTCACGAAAATCCATGTATAACCTCGATTGTATCCAGAGTGTCCAAAGTATAACACAATTCATGTCCATAGTGAAGTGCGCAATCCTTCACGCGCGTTTGGATCCCTTCACAGAAAAGGAGACTGGCCAGGAGCCTGTCTCCTTGATTCATTGTGCCATTGGTTTTGTAATTCATCCGACGACCAGTTCGGCAGTCGCTTTTCCGGCTTTTTCCTGACAAACCGTCAGGACCATTTTCGTTCCGGGTTCTGCACGCACGAGCCATGTCAGTTTTTTCCTGGCTACTGCATTTTTCTGCGTCGTCAGATTACCGTAGAAGAAAGCGCCGGTGACTGTCCTGCTGTAACCGGAAAGATTTCCGATCTTCGTTTCCGGTGTTCCTGAAAGGATCTCCGCTCCGGAGAGACATGCCATGACCGGTTTCGAAACGTTCAGGGATACCGCCTCATCAGTAAGATTCGTAGGAAGATAGCCCTTGTTCCCCACGACCGCGGTAACCTGATACAATCCCTCGCCCAGTTTCTCTGTCTCAAAGTAGTCCACACTCAGTTTAGGAAGAGATTTGGCAAATCGGATGTTGAACCGCGTGCTTCCCTCGCACTCCTTCATCAGATACTGCTCCGGGGGATTCTGATGGGTGAACTTATAGTTGAAACCGCCGATCTCGACTTTTCCGAAGACAGGATGATCGAATTCCTTCCAGTCCACATAATATTCCGGCGCGTTCTCTTTCACCCACTTCACACACGCATTGAAACGTTTCATTTCCTCTGCCGGTGTTTCTTTTGATCTGTCGCTCCAGCTGTACGGAACCCCCGCATGGGAATCCAGATCCCAAAACTCCACCGTGTACGCAGGAATACCCTGATTCTGATAGAACCAGTCATCCAGCGCCCCGCTGTCGTAATTGGCCTGGTCAGACATGAACGTGTCGAAGATGTTCATGGGCTGGTATCCCAGTTCTTCCTTCCCCATGTTCGCGATCGCCACCATCGCCTCAATATCTCCGGACGGAGCGTCCTTGGAAGGCTTTGTGCCCGGGGGATAAAGAAGAAGCCCCCCGCTCGTATGCCCGATCGCAGCGCCGCCTATATTGGAGTGCGCGAGCGCAAAATCCACGACTGCTTTCGTCTCAGGATTGCTCAGAGGATATTTCCCGGCGCCGGGCTGTCTGGAATCAGGAAACCATCCCAGCGGGAAATTCCTGTTGAAATCCAGTCCCCAGGGAGACTCCTCCGATTTCAGGTTTTCATCGCCGTCAAATGGAATGAGCACCCCTTCCGGATAGATATCATAGAACACTCCCTCCGTATCCGAGGGCCCGCGAAGCACCATCGTCGATCCGTCAGCCGGATCGATCTTCCAGGAGCCGTATGGCGTCGGGATCCTCATCATGCGGACGACCCCGTCTCCGTCAAGGTCCTCATCGCGCACTCCGCCTTTGTCAAACAGATATTCCCTGTTTACGGAGCGGAGCGTTTTCCCGGTAGTCAGATAAACCTCCGCGCCGTCCGGAGATACTCTCGGGATCACATAAAATGTCATATTGTCGAGAACCGAGGTGACGTCCGGATCCGCCTCGTAGTTCGTGAGCAGATAATCGATGGTATGAAGCGCGCACATGGACGAAGTCACTTCTCCTGCATGGATATTGCCGTCAACATAGAGCGCAGGCTTGGAGAGCGCAGAACCGGTCTTCCGGTTCGTAAGGATCATCACATACTGGTTTCTGCCCTCTTCTGTTACACAATTGACCTGCAGTTCAGCCAGATCGGGGTACTGTGCGGCAAAGGCTTCCAGAGCGCCTTTCATTTCCCCGTATCCGTAATAATGATCATATGATAATGCCGTTTTCATCTTATTCTCCTAAAGAACCTGTGCCAGGAACTCCTGTGTCCTGGGCTGCTTTGGATGGTCGAACAGTTCCTGAGGCGTCCCCTCTTCGACCACGATCCCGTCATCGATGAAAAGGATCCTGTCACTGACGTTATATGCAAAGCCCATCTCATGCGTCACGATGACACACGTCATTCCCGTCTCCACGAGGCGCTGGATCACTTCCAGAACCCCTTTGACCATCTCCGGATCCAGTGCGGAAGTCGGTTCGTCGAAAAGCATTACATCAGGATCCATTGCCAGCGCACGCACGATCGCAAGCCGCTGCTTCTGTCCGCCTGAAAGTTTTCTCGGATATTCCTGCGCCTTCTCCTTCAGACCGACCATATCCAGCAGCTCCAGCGCCATGGCTTCCGCCGCTTCCTTGGCGATCCCCTTCTCCAATGTCGGTGCAACAGTGACATTCTCCAGCACCGTCATATGAGGAAACACGTTGAATTGCTGGAAGACCATGCCGATCTTCTGCCGGTGCAGATCCAGATTCGTGCTCCTGGGATCCAGCTCTACGCCTTCAAAGAACACCTTTCCCTCTGTGGGTTCTTCCAGCAGATTCAGGCAGCGCAGAAATGTGGACTTGCCGCCGCCTGACGGCCCGATGATGGATACGACTTCACCTTTATAAATGACTTCACTGATTCCCTTGAGAACTTCAAGAGATCCGAAATTCTTCTTAAGACCAACGGTCTCGATCATGATTTCTCTGTTCTCAGTCACTGACACTGAACCTCCTCTCCATCCACTTTACTCCCTCAGAAAGCACCATAGTCAGAACCAGATAGATACCTGCGATGATAAACAGCGGCTGCCACACCAAGAACTTGTTGGCAAGGATCGTCCTGGTATACATCAGCTCATACAGCATGAAGGAACCGGCCATCGATGTCTCCTTGATCATGGCGATGTACTCGTTCGCCAAAGAGGGAAGGATATTCTTTACAGCCTGCGGAAGCACTATTTTCGTCATGGCGTGTTTGTGGGTCATTCCCAGACTGCGCGCCGCTTCCATCTGTCCTGAATCCACCGACTGGATGCCCGCCCTGATGATCTCAGCGACATAGGCGCAGGAGTTCAGGATCAGCGACATCAGAACGGTATATACTTTGTCGATCTTGTTCAATGCCGGAAAAGCGATCGGAAGGAAAAAATAAAAGATGTACATCTGAACAAGAAGCGGAGTGCCCCTGATAACCGTTGTATAGATCTCAGCGATCTTGCTGATGATCTTATTCCTGCTGAGTCTGCCGACAGCGATGAACGCTCCCAATACCGTTCCGAAGGAGACCGCTATAAACGCATATTTCAGTGTTCCGACCGTTCCTTTTAAAAATATAGGCCAATAATCACGCAATACATCCCAAATACCAGGACCCATCTCACACCTCTGTTATTCCTCTATTCCCGCCTGTTCCTTTGCGACTGAATACATGTCAAAATAATAGTTTTTCTCATTGACGAATTGAATGATCTGATTGACCGCGTCGATCAGGCTCGTCTCACCTTTCTTCGCCAACGCGACGTTTCCTTCAAATTCCTCGTAAAGGCTCATATCGAACAGGACATTCGTCAGAACGAACTTTCCGTCAGACTGGGCAACATACTGCTTTGCGGTGTCCTCGTCGAGAGCAACGGCGTCGCACTTGCCGGCCTGAAGTCCGAGAATCGCCTGATCCAGTGTGCTCACGAGTTCAAGATTGGTTGTCCCGGCCGTGTCCAGAGCGAGGATCTGATCCTCAACGTACATCTCCTGAAGAGAAGCTGCCTGCGCATAGATGTGTGCTCCGACAAAATCCGCCAGGCTGTTATATTTGCCCTCATTTTCGACCGTTGTGATCAGTGTGTGATTGGAAGTGCTGTCCTCTTCATCTTCTCCGACAAACCCTACGGTCAGTTCGTAGACCTCCGCACGGTCTGCCTTCCAGCCGTATCCCGAGAAAGCCATGTCGACTTTTCCGGTATCCACGGCGGCAAACGTGCCGCTGAATTCCATCGTCTCGATGGCAAGATCCACTCCGAGACAGTCGGCGACGTATTTCGCAAGCATCATCTCAGAACCATAGACCGTGCCGTCTTCAGTCACGAATTCCGCCGGTGGGTAGTCCGGAGATGTCGCTATCGTCAAGACGCCTGAGTCAAGAACGCTCTTCAGAACGCCGGACGCGTTGGACAGATCCAGTTCCGGTTTTTCCATGTCGGACGTATCCAGAAGATACGCAAAAGAAGAAGTGGCGCCTGTCTTGATCTCACCTTTTTCAGAAGATCCGCAGGACACAAGGCTGATCAGAAGCACAGCGAACATCAAGGCTGCGATTGTTTTTTTCATCATCTTTTTCATTGTTCTCAAATCCTTTCTCATTTGTTACTGAAATCCAAAATACACGTCGGTCAGATTCATCCGTATCACATCGTCGCAGCATCACCGCTGTCCTCCTTTCATGCCGTTATAAAACAAAAAAAGCCGTCTCCTATCCAGAGACGACTTAAAAATCGCGGTACCACACTGGTTGTCGGAGAAATGATTCCCCGGCCTCTCTTTCCCTATAACGCAGGTCTACGCGTCCCTTCCTACTGCTGTTTCAAAAGGGCATCTCCCAGACGCGCTTCTCCGAAAATGTTGCCGCCGGACTTCCACTCTGTTCCGGCTCGCTGATGGCCATTAACGAATACTTTTCTGTTCTAAGAATTTATACGGATTATATTACCTTGACCGATCACGGTCAAGATTTTTTTTGTTCCAGATGCCCGGTTCAAACCACCTTGCTTCAGTAGAAGAACATGATTTTTCAGGGCAAAATGACTGTTTAACCCTATAATACTTGTGCAATCTGCCCAATCGGAGAATCAATCCGACTCCCTTAGTCGGCGAAACAGGAGAAAATCGTCTCCAGCTTTCAAGGCTTCCCGATTATTCAGGAAAGGAGCACCTCATCCGTTTCTTCCTGAACGCCGGTCACTTCGGCAAATTTGGCAAGAAGCTGTTCCTTTGTGAGCGCTTTCTTTTCCTCCCCAGCGATGTCCAGAATGATCTTTCCGTCGTTCATCATGATGATCCGGTTGCCGAGCCGGATCGCATCCGACATGTTGTGCGTGATCATCAGACAGGTCAGGTTGTTTTTCCTCACAAGATCATCCGATATGGAAAGCACTTTTTCCGCCGTAGCGGGATCAAGGGCTGCGGTATGCTCATCCAGCAGCAGGATCTTCGGTGCGCGGATCGTCGCCATCAGGAGCGTAACTGCCTGTCGCTGACCGCCGGAGAGTACGCCGACCGAAGACTTCATCCTGTCTTCCAGCCCGAGTCCGAGAGATCTCAGCTGATCGTGGAAAAAAGCCCGTTCCTCTTTCGTGACGCCCCATCCAAGACCGCGCTTCTTTCCGCGGCGATATGCAAGAGCAAGGTTTTCTTCCAGCTGCATATCCGGAGAGGTTCCCATGGATGGATCCTGAAACACTCTCCCGATCACTTCCGCTCTGCGGAAATCCGGAAGCGCTGTCACATCTCTGCCATCGATCAGGATCCTGCCTTCGTCGATAGGCCAGGTGCCCGCAACGGCATTGAGCAATGTGGACTTCCCCGCTCCATTTCCTCCGATCACCGTGACAAATTCCCCTTCTTTCAGATGGAGATCGATTCCTGTCAGCGCTTTTTTCTCATTCACCGTCCCGGGAAGGAATGTTTTGGACACATTTTCAAGCCGAAGCATGATCCTGCCCTCCTTTCCGGAATTTTGCAAAGGAATTCTTTTTCTGATCTTTGATATACGGAACCCCGAGGAAAATCGCCACGATCAGTGCGGTAAAGAGTTTAAGGTCGTTCGTGTTGAGTTTCAGCCACAGGACAAGGATCACGACACAGTAATAGGCGACGCCGCCCAGAATGACAAACCCCAGCTTGAGCGCAAAGTTCGTTCTGCCGCGCACAAAGACTTCGCAAAGTGCTTCCCCGATGATGACGGCTGCAAGGCCGATGACGCTTGCACCGCGCCCCATGTTGACATCGGCAAATCCCTGGTACTGCGCTACGAGCCCGCCCGCAAACGCTACTACTGCATTTGACAGCGCAAATCCGATCAGTTTCATGTGATCGATATCGATACCCTGAGCCTTGCTCATGACCGGATTGTTGCCGGTCGCACGGATCGCGCTTCCCTGTTCTGTCCCGAAATACCAGTACATGATACCGATGATCACCGCAGCGATCACCATGCCGCACAGGATCGACGTCACTGTAAACCTGCTCGACAGGATCAGCGGATATACATCTACGCTGACAGGAGTGTTCGAGGACATATCCATGATATGGAGATTGACAGAATACAGCGCCAGCTGCGTCAGGATTCCCGCAAGTATAGCGGGGATCCCGAGATAGCTGTGAAGCAGACCTGTACAGAGACCGCACATCAATCCGCTGACCATAGCGGCCACAAGCGCAAGCCAAGGGGAATGCCCTCCCGTGATCAGCATCACGGTCACGGCTCCTCCGGTCGCAAAAGACCCTTCTACGGTAAGATCCGATACCTTCAGAAGCCGGAAGGTGATAAACACCCCCAATGCCATAACGCCCCACAGAATACCCTGTGCCACTCCTCCGGGCAGATTGCGGACGAGTTTTATAGGATCCAACGCTGAAAAATAACTCAGCAGCTCCATAAATGATTAACGTCCTTTCGCTTTTTTATTCCACAGCCTCGAAATCTTCTCCGAATGCCAGGCCGTACTGGTCAGCGATTGCGGGATTGTATTTTTTCACGAATTCCGGCGCATATTCGATCGGCATCTTGGAGACGTCCGCACCATTTGCCAGGATCTCATATGCCATCATTCCGGTCGCATAGCCGATATCATAATAACTGATCGTCAGCGTGGCCACTCCGCAACCGTGACAGATTCCTTCCTCACCTGCAATGATCGGTGTTTTTGCAACCAAAGCGATATTGTTGATCGTTTCAGCACAGTCCGCCGCCGTATTATCGGTCGGAATGTATATCACATCGCTCTCATCGCATGCCTGCTGTGTGACCGGAGCAACGTCATTCGAGTCGGTAAAACTGAATTCCTTCACTTCGTATCCATATGACTTCAGGAAGCCGGTGATCTGAGTGACCTGATACCGGGAATTCGGTTCGCCCGAGCAGTACAGGATTCCCACTGCTTTCGCGTCAGGGAAGAGATCATGGAGCAATTCAGCCTGACCGTCCAGAGGAGCCAGATCCGATGTGCCGGAAACGTTCCTGCCCGTCACGCCGGAAAAATCCGCGATATCAAGAGCGACACCGTATTCGGTAATGGAGGTCCCGAGGATCGGAATATCCGCGGTGGCGGACGCGGCTGCGCTCAGCGCACTCGTGGCATTTGCCATAATCAGATCAACACCGTCGGAAACAAAGGACTGTGCGATCGTCGTGCATGCGCTTGCGTCACCGGAGGCGTTCTTGACCTCGATCTGAACGCTGTCGCCGAGTTTTTCAGTCAATGCGTCAACAAATCCCTGTGTAGCAGCATCCAGCGCAGGATGCTGTGCGAGCTGAGAAACTCCGACATGGAATTTCGTGCCGACAGACGAGCCGCAGGACACCAGCGCAAAAGCCAGAACAAGGATCAGAGATAATGCAATCAGTTTTTTCATTTTGTTCACCCGTTTCTTTTCAGTCAGGCATTGAAAAAGCGGCTTGCCAGACCAGGCAAAGCCGCTCGTTTGGATCATTATTGACCCTTATCAGCGCTCTGAAGGTTTACCGGCAGTTCTTATCGCGTTGCAATAGAAACGATAGCCCGTAAAAAATCGAGCTCTGCGATACAGTTCAGCAATGTTTTTGGAGGATGTCATTGACTGTATGTTCCTTTCACGCGACGGATTCATCTGCCGTCTTTAGGATTTTAACGCTTTTAACTGTTAAAGTCAACCTTTTTTTCTGTTTCTTTCTATTCGACAGATTTCAGCGACTCGATCATTTCGATCTTCCGCAGCGGCCGCTTCGTAAATAGCAGCACGAGGAGCGTAAATACCAGGGTCACCGCAAAAGCATAAAGGAAACTCCAGGCCTTGATATTGCTGCCGAACATGATCATTTCCATATTGATCACGGTCATAATGAAACGGTGTTCGACGATTCCCAGAGGCAGTCCGGCGATGGCGCCGATGACAGAGAGCAGGAAGATCTCCCTGAACAGATAGGATTCGACCTCATAGTTACGGAATCCCAGGACCTTCAGTGTCGCTATTTCTCTGATCCGCTCGCTGATATTGACCTGGGTAAGGTTGATCAGAACGACAAGAGCCAGCGCCCCCGCGGTCAGGATGATGACCATGATGATGATATCCAGCGCACGAATCATCGTGTTGAACTGGTCCGTCACCATCGCGAAGTCGGTCACACTCTCGAATCCCTCCAGTTCCTCTATTCCGGAAAGGTCCAGACTTCCGGATTCCGATTTCACCGCAATCGTATTGAAATGGATCGGTTCTTCGAAAAGCGCGTCATAATAGTCCGACGAAATGAACAGATAATGCTGGAAATACATTTCACAGATCTCTGCGACCCTGACCTGAGCCTTAAGGCCTTTCTTGGATTCTATCGTAATAAAGTCTCCCTGCTTGATTCCGTAATTCCGGGCGAACTTTTCAGAAATCAGCGCGCCGCTGTTTCCAAGCCGGAGCTCGGTCGCGTGATCAGTCGCGCGGAAATGATACACATCGTTTCCTGCCCGCGCGTCCATCACCTGAACTTCCAGGACCTTATCGGAATCCTCAAAATAGACTTTAGAGGAATAACTCATATACGGCGTGACGAACTGATTTTCCAGATCACTTTCCAGGCGCTCCGTGATGGCTTCAAGCGCGTGATCGTTCTCCAGGCGGATCATGTAATCATAATTGAAGATATCCCCGAACTGGATGGCGACGACATCCTTGATGGAATCCTTGATCCCCCACCCGACAACGAGCAATGCGGTACACCCCGCGACCCCGATGACTGTCAT
Organism: uncultured Faecalibacterium sp.; assembly: GCA_946411155.1. Taxonomy (GTDB): domain Bacteria; phylum Bacillota; class Clostridia; order Oscillospirales; family Ruminococcaceae; genus RUG11783. The sequence goes on along the minus strand of CAMKDB010000004.1, from coordinate 3,813 downwards.
AAAGAACCGTCCCTTATATCTGATCAGGTTCCGCGCAGTGATCTTGGAAACAAAGGACAGACGCTTCCAAATGAAGGGGATGTACTCCAAAAATACTTTTTTTGCATTTTTAGGCGCCTTGGGACGAAGCAGCTGACTAGGCACTTCGAAGAGTGTCCGGTTCACCACGACTGCCGTTACCCCGGAGATCAGCGCAGAAAAAGCCACATAGCAGATGATCACGTTCTCGATGGGGAAAAGGTTCAGCATGTCGGGAAGGTCATACATCAGTCTCCAGGTCCTGTAGATGACCGTGGGAAATACCGCCATTCCGAGGAACAGTCCCACCGTACAGCCGATCAGGGTTGCAACCATGGCGTAAAGAACATATTTCCCGGTCACTGCGGCGCGCGAGAACCCCAGTGCGCGGAATATCCCGATCTGACCGCGCTGCTCATCAACCAGTCTGCTCATAGTCGTCATACAGACGAGAGCCGCGACCAGGAAAAACAGAACAGGCATGGCAATACCGATCGCGCCCATCTGTTTTGCGTTATTGGCAAACATGAAAGAAGAATAATGACTGTCCCGATCAAGGATGATCCAGGACGCGTCGGGCAATTCTTCCAGATCCTGATACGCTTTTCTGATTTCAGATTCCGCTTTCTCGATCTCTTCGTTGAATTCCAGAAGTTTCTCCTGATATTCTTTCACGCCCGCTTCATACTGTGCTTTTCCGGCATCGAGTTCTGCCTGTGTCCTGGAGATCTCGGCGTTGACACTGGCTACGGCATCCGCTGCGAGACTGACTTCTGTCCGTACTGCCTCCCAGGCGATGCGGTCCTGCGCCAGTTTTGTGATCTCCCTGTATACCTTCTCGACGGAACCTCCGTATTTCTTGTCCAGTACTGCCATTGCTTCCTCGGGGGAATTGGCCTGCATCTGATCTCTTAGTTCATAATAACTGTCCAGCAGCCTCTGGTTGATCTCAACTTGCTGTTCTTCTTCCGAGATCTGAACCAGCACGATCCCCAACTGTTCCTGGGCGGCAGCCTTTTCTTCCGCACTCGCCTCATCATCCGCAAGCACAGCCTGCAGACGGTCTCTTTCCGGATACAGCTCATTCTGCAGATGCGCTCTCCGGGATGCGTTATCGGCTTCCAGTTCACTGATCCTCTGCGCGTAGATATCCTCTCCGGAAGCGCCCTGCATCGATTTCAGCGCGGTGTATGTTCCATAGTCGGACAGCAGTTCCGCATAGAACTGCTCAAATCCTTTTCCGTACTTTTTCTCGACTTTCTGGACTTCCGCATCGACGCCGCTATACTGATCCGCATACTGCCTGTTCAGCGCATCCAGACGCTCTTTGCTCGTGGCGAGCACCGTATTCAGGGAGTCAAGCTGAGCCTGTCCGGCTATGATCTGGATATTTGCGTCATCCAACTGCTGCTGGACGGCATCCAGCTGTTCCTGTGCCTCCTGCTTTTTTTCTTCCAGCAGTTTCTCATTCTCCCGGATCTCTCCGGTGTACTTATCGACCAGCTTTTCTTTCAGGATTTTTTCCTGCCGCTGGGAAAAAACCTTGAACTCATTCGTTCTCTCAGTCATCAGGTCGCTGTAAGCGGTGCTGAAAGACTGGAGTTCCGCCGCTCCGTCAACCGTCAGGTAGATCGTCGTATAGTATTCGCTCCTGAATGCAGAAGGAAGCGTATAGAATACCAGCTGGAGTTCCAGATTATTCAGCGTACTGGTTCCCAGTGCTTTAGCCAGATAGGCGGGAGAACGGGCAAAACCGACGACTTCCACCCTGTCTGTTTTCAGGACATTCTTGACGTCTTTATCATCCAGCGAGAGCTGGAAGACGTCTCCGATGTGAAAGGTGCCGGAAGACATGTTGTTGTCCATAAGGACCACCTCTCCGGCATTCTCCGGCATTCTGCCCTCCACGAGTTCAAAGAGGTCCACATCCCTGCGCGTCTCCTCGATCCGGGAAACATATCGTTCCCCCTCCTCATTCTGAGCATAAACATCCGCCATACGGCTCGCAAAGCAGTATTCCACCATTTCAAGTTTGATTACTGCTTCCACATCGTTCTCATCAAATCCGTATGAGGAATAGATCTGCAGATCCTGAAGCCTGTATTCATCGTTATAACGATCCACACTCTGCTCCATGATCGTGCGGGTGCTCAATAATCCCATCATAAAAGACACACCGATTAAAACGATCATAACCAGTGAAAAAAATCGGTTGAAACTCTTTTTGATCAGTCGCAGTGTGTCCAGATGAAACATCAGTATTCGATATCCTCTGCGTTCATGGGATGCTCGTTCATTGTCACGGATGAGACTCTGCCGCTCTTGACGCGGATGATCTTCTGCCCCATCTCTGCCAACGCACTGTTATGCGTAATCATGACCACCGTCATGTTCTGCTGATTGCACATATCCTGAAGGACTTTCAGGACCTGTTTTCCCGTCACATAGTCCAGTGCGCCTGTTGGTTCATCGCAAAGCAGCAGTTTCGGGTTCTTTGCCACCGCACGGGCGATCGCGACCCGCTGCTGTTCACCGCCTGACAACTGAGACGGGAAATTGTTCATACGTTCTTCCAGTCCGACCATGCGCAGCACAAAACGCGCATCCATCGGATCCGAGCAAAGCTGTGCGGCAAGTTCCACATTCTCCTTTGCGGTCAGGTTCTGCACAAGGTTATAGAACTGGAACACGAATCCGACATCGTAACGTCTGTAGTTGCACAGTTCACGCTCATTCGCCTTCGTGATCACTTTTCCGTCGACCGTGATGGTGCCGGTCGTCGCCGTATCCATCCCCCCCAGGATGTTGAGGATCGTCGTCTTACCAGCTCCGCTGGATCCGAGCACTACAACGAATTCACCCTGATCGATGGAAAAGGAAATATCGTCCAGAGCGCGTATCTCCACTTCGCCCATCTGATAGACCTTGCTTACATTGCTGAATTCGATAAAACTCATGTCACATACCTGCTTTATCTGAAAGGAACGGTGCTCCGGACCATTCCGCTAAATCCGGAACAACACACACGATCCTAATATTTCATTATAGATTCTGAACCGTCTCAGCGCCACTGTCAGTGTCCACGAAAGATCTCTTAACTTGACCCTCTGACCGGATTATACGATAATGACCGGGGAAGGGTGAAACGTATGGGAATTAGAGACTACAGCAGTCAGGAACTGCTACAGAAGCTGGACAGCGGCAAACTGTCCGTTCTTAAGACGATCGGCGCCACCGATCTGAAAAGGGAGATGCAGGGTGTCGGCAGACTTTGTTCCGCCGTCGTCCGTCTTGCCTGCATGACAGGCGATGACACAAATCTCCGGAAAAGAGCGACCGCCCTGATCCGCTTTGCCGCCCCATCTAAACTGTTGGGGAAATTCCCTACCAGCAAGGACACCATTGTGATCGGATTTAATCATCCATCACTGGGAGAAGTCTGCCGGCTTCTTTATCTGGGTTTTCAACGCTACCCCGACAGGCCGTTCCTGTTTCCTGTCAATCTGCCATGGTATGAGGCCATCGTGCCGGTGATCCCGCAGCTGCACCGCCTCGGGATCCGTATTTCACCGATGCTGACACCTGCGACAGAGGCCAAACTCAATCAGAAATATGCAGGAAATGAAGCAAAACTGAAAGAAATCCAGTATCTCAAAATGATCTTCGACAGGCGTTATGTGCGGGAAGTCAAGGCAATCTCCGAAGAGGCGGGCATCATCTTTGTCGCGCCATCCGCTACCAGGCAGAAAGAGATCATCAGCGATCCCGTCCATCCCTCGATGACGGTGCTGGCTC
>CAMKDB010000003.1 GCA_946411155.1 uncultured Faecalibacterium sp. | reverse complement strand
ATTTGTTTTTATGAGAGCGGATCGTTCCTTTTGGAACGATCCGCTTTATTGTTTCCGGAAGTGTTGAATATTGAACTTTTTGCCCGATAGAGAGTAATATAGGGGAAAATAGGTTTGTTGTGTTTTGGATGCGATTGGAGGGTCGAAACATGGCTAAGGCTCCTGTTTATAACGGTACTGCATTTAGCAGTATCCGCGAGTGCCTGGACCGCGCAGTTGCTGATTGCCCGGATAAGGACGCTTATCAGTTCCGTGCCGGCAGAGGAAGCGATGAGATCGTTCACGTATCTTATCGTCAGTTTTTTGATGTGAACGAAGCACTGGGCGCCTCGCTGACGAAGAGAGGATTCGGATCTTCTCATATCGCCTGCGTCGGTGAAAACAGTTTCAAGTGGATCTGCGTGTATATTACGGTGCTTAAGAGTGCGGGTGTGTTTGTCCCGATCGATAAGGATCTTCCCACTGCGGATAAACTCCATCTTCTCACGGAGAGTGAGTCGGAAATCCTGTTCTACAGTGGAAAATTTGAAAAGTGGGTCCAGGAGAATCAGGATGCGCTACCCGGGATCAAATTCTTCATCGGCTTTGACCGGCAGGAGGATGAGGGAAGATTCCTTTCTTACGGACGCCTTGTTGAAGAAGGAAGAGATTTGCCCAAGGATGAATATGATGCTCTGAAAAGCGATCCGGATGAACTGAAATACCTGGTATATACCAGCGGAACGACCGGTACTGCCAAGGGCGTTATGCTCACGGAGCGGAATATCTGTTCGGATGTCCACTATGGGCTGACCTGTTCACACCTGTACAGCGTAGGTCTGTCTGTATTGCCTTACCATCACACCTATGAGGCGGTCGTCAATATTCTTGGCTCCATGCATAATCATGCGACACTCTGCATCAATCAGAATATGCGGGAAATTGTCAAGGATATGCAGCTGTTCCACCCGGAATACACTTTCCTAGTGCCGGCAATCGCTCAGTTTATGGTGAATAGTTTCCGGAAGAATATTCGTCAGCAGGGTAAGGAAGAACAGTTCGAGAGAGCAATCTGGGCCTCCAAAAAAATTGGCAGATTCGGTATCGACATCCGAAGGATCGTTTTCAAAGCGGTCCATGAGGTGTTCGGCGGAAACATGAAAAAAATCCTGTGCGGAGGAGCATATTCTCCTCCCGAGTTGGGAGAGTTCTTCACCAGCATCGGACTGGTCTACTGCATCGGGTACGGAATAACTGAGTGCTCACCCCTGGTCGCGGGAAACCCGGACGGAGACTGCACACCGGATACGGTAGGATTCAAACTGGACTGCCTTGAGCTCAGACTTGACGAGCCGAACGAAGAAGGCATCGGAGAAATCTGTGTCAAAGGCGATACGGTTATGAAGGGATATTACAAGAATCCGGAAGCCACTGCGGAAGCAATCAGGGACGGATGGTTCTATACCGGAGACTATGGGAAATTCAACGAGACCGGCCATCTGATGATTACCGGACGGAAGAAAAACATCATCGTTCTGGATAATGGAAAGAATATCTATCCGGAAGAACTGGAAAACTATATCAATCGTGTTCCGTATATCGAAGAAGTCGTGGTAAGAGGCGTGAAGAATGAACAAGGCATAGAAACGGAACTGATGGCGGAAGTGTATCTCGGTGAAGAAGTCGAGCATACGGAAGTGGAGATTCTCGCCGATATCTGGCAGGAGATGAAAGAGCTTCCGAGTTACAAAATGATCCGGAAAGTCGTGATCCGGGAAGAACCCTTCCCCAAAACCACGACAAACAAGATCAGAAGAAACGTCTGAGAAGTCGGATCTCTTATACGAGAAAGGCGATGATGCATCTGCATCATCGCCTTTCTTTATTCTCACACAGTTCTTTTACACATAACGTTCTGCTTCGAGAAAAGTCCTTCCTTTCCGGCTTTTCCCGGTGGAACCGAGAAGTTTTGCTTTTCCGTAACCGCGGACAGAGAGCACGTCGCCTTCCTTCACGGTGGCATCGTTCTTCAGGCATTCAGCATAATTCAGGGAAACTGCTCCTCCGGCGATCAGCCTGGCGGCATGGGAACGGGAAATTCCGAAGACAGAGCCGACAATCGCGTCGAGACGGGAGCTTTGGACTGTAAATGATACTTTCCGTACTGATCTTTCCGGAGCAGGCACTGCGGAAAGAGGAACTGCTTCGCATCGGACTCCGTATCTGCTTACGTGAGTCAGGTCGGAAAGGATCGTATCGTGGATCGGGCGGAGACAGAGAACATATGCGACATTCTCCTTAATCAGGATATCGCCGACCCACTCGCGCTTGATTCCGAGCCCTAGAATGGATCCCAGATAATCCCGATGTCCTGGGGTGCCGAAGCCCGCAGTGATTTTGACGCATGTCAGAATATCCTCGGCAGGATCGTCATCTTCCTGAAACCAATCCGGCAAGAAAAAAGCAAGTTGCCGCTCCGCTCCGGGGAATCCTCCCCGGAACTGAAGATTGTCTGCTCCGGACCAGTCTGCCCAATGCTGGATTTCATACTGTTCGGCAGGGGTCAGAAAACTGGAATGTGTCACGGTCTGGCTTTGTTCACAACGTTGAAGAAGATCCTTGGCGCGGCGGATCAGTTCTGTCTCTTGTGCCATTCTTCCCACACCTCCTTTGGCAGCAGATCGCCCAGACGCTGTCCGGAAGGAACAGAATGAGCATTGAGTTCGGAACGGATCTGCTGTTCGATCCCCTCCAGTTCCTGAAGGAAAAATTGTGAGGAGGTCCGTTGGATACCGCTTCGGAATACGCCCAGACGTACGAGATTGTCTGAAGAAACGACACGGACATGATCGTTTTTTCCCAACTGATTGGCCGTGCGTTCGATATACACGTCAGCACTTTCGCCGGAGTCTGTGAAAAAAACGCTGACACCTCCTTCGACATATCGCTTGTCATCGGAATTCTTATTCTGGTACGCGTCAAAGACAGCAAGGACGTTTGCGCCTGTGAATCCGCTGTAGTCGGAGAGGATCTTCAGCATTTCCGCCCTGGAAAGATCAAGATTTCCGGAACTGATCCGTCCGCTTTCTATGAGTGCGAACATCAGATTGTATCCATCGATGATCAGGTAGCGTTTTCTTTGAGAATCGTCTTCGTCTTCTATTTCTGTAGACCGGATGACCGCGGCAGTGCCGTACTGGCGGCGCCTGATCGGACCGAATTCCCGAAGCATCAGTTCTTCGAGCTCTTTTTCATCCAGATCGTAGGCATGGTGTTTTTCAGAAACAGCAGATTCTTTTTCCGGTTTGAACAGGGAATCAAGATGCTGAAATTTCCCGACCTCGTCCCAGTGGACGGTAAAACCTGCGCCATGCCTGCAGAACACCGAGTTCGGCGTATTGGCAAGGTCGGCTTCGGGATCATAATTGAGGCCGGCAAGCACTGTCGCAGTGTCATGGCAAGGGAAATAACCTCCAGACACACAGGAGAGTTTTCCATAACCTCCTGTAAAGGAAGCGACTTCTGCGGCATAATTCTGCATTTCACTTACCGGTGCAAGGCCGGTGAGACGGGTACTGCCGTCGTCAAGTGTTTCCATGCTGAAACTGCCGGACATGTTCTGAATATCGTTGACAGCTCGGCCGACATTCACGGTCGGAATTGTCAGCGTATATCTGAAAAACGGTTCCAGAAGGACGTTCCTGGCTTTCATCAGTCCCTGACGTACGGCCCGAAGGGATGCTTCACGTATGTCTCCGCCTTCTGTATGCTTCAGGCTGATCCTTCCGGTGATCAGCGTGATACGGACATCTGTGAGGGGAAATCCCCCCAGCACACCGATGTGACGTTTCTCTTGAAGATGATAAAGAATAAGGTTCTGCCAGGAGGAGGCAAGGCGGTCAGTCGGACATGCAGATCCGAACACAAGGCCGCTTCCTGGTTCCCCCGGCTCAAGCAGAAGATGGACCTCCGCATAATGGCGCAGCGGTTCAAAATGTCCGATTCCTTCTACAGAAGCTGAAATCGTCTCCTTGTATAGAACCTGACTCTCTCCGATGATGACATCGCGTTTGAATTTTTCCCATATCAGGCTTTTAAAAATCTCCGTCTGGATATTGCCCATCAATCTGACGAAGATCGTATTGCGCCGGTTGTCCCAGGACAGGCGCAGTTGTGGCTCCTCTTCCTGCAATTCCAGAAGAAGCTGGTACAGCACTTTGGGATCTTCATTATCCACAGGGCGGAGTTCGAACCTCAGCACAGGTTCAAGAACCGGTGTGCTGTCTGAAGAAGCGCCGAGACCCTGCCCGGAATAAGTCGCACTCAGCCCGGATACAGCGACGATCTCAGAGGCGGAAGCGCTGTCGGCAGTGGAAAATTTATTACTGTTATAGATACGGATGCCGGTGACTTTTTCGGACAATGAAGTGCCTTCGGGGGTTGAGTAAGTGATTGTGTCTCGGTTTTTCAGTGTACCGCCCTGAACACGAAGATGTGTCAGACGCACACCCTTTGGGTCATGCGTGATTTTATAGACAGTCGCTCCGAATAGATCCGGATCCGCAAGACGGCGGTGGAAGAACCTGAAAGTTTCGAGCAGGGAAGGGATTCCCTGGACGCGAAGTCCGGAGCCATAGAGGACCGGAAAGAACCTGCGTTCATAGAAGGCAGAAACGATCTGATCGTAAGATAGAGTACCGCGCTGAAAGAATAGATCCATCAGCACAGGATCCTGGGAGGCGATTTCTTCAGTCAGTTCAGCCGTTATGGCATCATATTTGAAATCCGTCGGAAAATCAATGCAACGGGAAGACATGGCGGCAAACTGTTTTTTCAGGTTCCCGGAGTCGGTAACGCCTGTGTCCATTTTGGTAACAAAAAACAGAGCAGGAACATGGTAGTGTTCCAACAGTTTCCACAGCGTTTCGGTATGTGGCTGGATCCCGTCCGGACCGCTGATTACGATTACAGCAAAATCCAAGACGGGGATGATCCGTTCCGCTTCAGCCGCAAAGTCAACATGTCCCGGCGTATCCAAAATGGTGAAATCCAGATCTCCATAGGAAAAAGTCGCCTGCTTGGAAAAGATCGTGATTCCGCGTTTTCTTTCCAAAGCAAACGTATCGAACCAGCTGTCCTGATGGTCGACTCTGCCGAGTTTCCGAATAACGCCCGCTGTATAAAGGATAGCCTCGCAAAGCGTCGTTTTCCCGGCATCGACATGTGCAAATATCCCGATGGAAGTCTGTGACATTTTTGTATTCCTCAAACAGTCCCATTATATACGAGGCAACCGTTCAAAAAAAGAGTACAGAGGATTGGAACAGGTTGTCGTCGTTTTTTTCATTTGATAAAATAAATAAAACACTTGATCTGGAGGCAGACAGATGGAGAAACAGAAAATCCTTTTTGTTGCGCATTGTATCCTCAACATCTCATCTAAGGTCGTGATGTGGGATTATGATGATATGGCTGCTGAGGAGGCGCTTCGTCAGCGGTTCCTGACGAAAGCGATCCCTATGGGAATTCAGCTCGTTCAGTTACCTTGCCCGGAGTTTACTCTGTACGGTCCTCGGAGATGGGGACATGTCAGCGATCAGTTTGATAATATTTTCTTCCGCAATCACTGCAGAAAACTGCTTGACCCGATTCTGGATCAGTGTGAGGAATATCTTGCCACCCCGGAACGCTATGAAGTGCTCGGATTCGCCGGGATCGATGGTAGCCCAAGTTGTGGTGTTGATTATACGGGTTCCAGCAGAGATTATTACGGTTCGTTGGGCGGTCATCCCGATCCTATGAGCGTTTATGAGACGGGGAAGCTGGTTAACCGTAGCGGTGTGCTTATCTCGGTCCTCAAGGATATGCTGGCGGAGAGAGGACTTGACCTTCCGATCATCGGCCTGTTTGCTGCGGAGCCGGAAAAGATCATGTCTTTTCTGAAAGACTGATGTGCCGTTGTCCCGCCGGGATGGAAAAACCTTTCCGGCGGGATTCCTTCAGAAATCGGGCACAAAATGCTTGACATTGCCACAGAATGTTTGTTATTATAATTGCCGACAATAAAGAAGTGCTTTGCGCTCACCCCACATCTACGGTGTGAAGGTCAATAAAAAACGATTCGGACGTTGTCTGTGTTTTTTAGAGCGCGTATTGGATTACGCGTTTTTTTATTGTGTGACATTTGGATTTTGGAGGTATACACCCATAGCCGCGCAAGCCCATTCAATCAATCAGGACATCAGAGAGCCTGAAGTCCGTCTTATTGATGCCGACGGAAGCCAGCTTGGTATCGTCACTTCTGCGAAAGCACTCGAGCTCGCAGAAGAGCGGGATCTGGATCTGGTTATGATCGCACCACAGGCAAAACCGCCTGTGTGTAAGATCATGGACTACGGCAAGTATCGCTTTGAACAGCAGAAACGCGAAAAAGAAGCGAGCAAGAAACAGAAAGTTGTTGAGATCAAAGAGATCCGTCTTTCTTTGAACATCGACACCCACGACTATGAGACGAAGCTTGGTCATGCCAGAAGATTCTTGGCTGAAGGAAACAGGCTGAAAGTCAGTATCCGTCTTCGCGGACGTGAGATGGCTCACTCATCACGCGGGATCGAGGTTATGGGACGGTTCGCGGAATCGCTGAATGAGGTCGCCGTCGTCGACAAGCCTGCAAAACTGGAAGGCAGGTCTATTCAGATGTTCATGAGTCCGGTCAAAGCAAAAGCCAAATGAAATAAGATTATTCCTCAGGAGGAGAGAAAGAGTTATGCCTAAGTTGAAGACCCATTCCGCTACGAAAAAGCGCGTATTGAAGATCACAAAGCATGGAAAAATCAAACGTGCACGTGCTTTCCGCAGCCACATTTTAAACAAGAAACCCACAAAGCGCATGAGACATCTCCGTGGACCGGTCTATGCAGATAAGACCAACGCAGAGAACCTGAGACAGCTGCTGCCGTACGGTGTGAAATAAGGAGGAGATGAATTATGGCAAGAGTTAAAGGCGCAATGATGACGCGCAAGAGAAGAAAGAAAATCATCAAGCTCGCCAAGGGCTATTTCGGAGCTAAGAGCACCCATTTCAAGATGGCGAAGCAGCAGGTCTTCAAGAGCGGCAACTATGCTTATATCGGCCGCAAGCAGAAAAAGCGCGAATATCGTCAGCTTTGGATCACCCGTATCAATGCGGGCTGCCATGCGAATGGAACGAACTACAGCACTTTCATGAACGGCCTCAAGAAGCTCGGCGTCGAACTGAACCGCAAGATGCTGTCCGAACTCTACATCAATGATCCTGCGGCTTTCGCAGATCTGGTAGAGAAGGCTGTCAAAGCATAACAACCGTGATCAATACTCGTGCCTGAACAGGCACGAGTATTCTCTTGTTAATACGATTGTTGAAAGAGGCTGCAGCAGGACGTCATGGAAATGCAGATCAATTTTCCTCTTGATTCATCAAACCTTGTTTTGCATAATAGGGATATTATTTATACTATATAATGCGATAATGTGGATTATGTCCTTGCAGGCTGAAATGCAACGGGGAGGATCGGAACAGTACAGGTCAATGATTGAGATTCGTTCGAAAAATAACGAAAGGCTTAAAGCGCTTTTGGAACTGGCTAGATCCCGTAAGGAGAGAGAAAAACGCGGATGTGTGCTGGTGGACGGCGGAAAACTTTGCATAGACGCTGTGGAAACTGGCCACGAGTTGCTTGAACTCTGGATAACGGATACTGCTTCCTCCAGGGATCCGGCGCTTTTTAAGCGCCTTTCTTCCGTCGCCGATGAAACGTTCCTTCTTCAGGACTTTGCTGCTGAGAAGATCTCTGATCTGAAAGCACCGCAAGGTGTCTGGGGCGTGTTTCAACTGCCTGAACATGCAGAACTGGAGAGCCTTATCAAAGGAAGGCGTATCCTGGGTATCTGTGAAGTCCAAAATCCGGAAAACGTCGGCGCCATGATCCGCACTGCTTCCGCACTAGGATATGACGGAATCCTCGTCTCAGCGGACTCCGCCGACCTATGGTCTCCGAGGGTGATCAGAGCCGGAGCTCTAGCACAGTTCAATATGCCGGTCTGTATAGCGGATGATCTTGTATCTGCAGTGAAGCAGATGAATGCTTCAGGCTTTGTTTCCTGTGCCAGTGCGCTTGACAAGACGGCGTGCTCGGTCAGTGAAGTAAGAAAGGACGGGAAAATCCTTCTGCTGGTCGGGAACGAAGGACATGGAATCCAAAAGGAGCTGCTCGATGTATGTGCCGAGCGGGTCTATCTGCCCATGTCGCATGGGGTTGACAGCCTGAATGCAAATGCGGCAGCTGCTATCCTGATGTGGGAATTGAGAGAAATATAAACTAAAGGAATATATCAATGTCGAAACTGCTAATCGTTGAGTCTCCTACAAAAGTAAAAACGATCCGAAAATATTTGGGAAACGGATATGAGGTAATGGCCTCTAACGGCCATGTCAGAGATCTGCCCAAAAGCTCCCTCGGAATCGATATCCAGCGAGATTTTAGGCCACAGTACATCAATATCCTGTCCAAAGCGAAATTGATCAAGGATCTTAAAAATGCCGCCCAGAAAAGTGACGGCGTGATCCTGGCGACAGACCCGGACCGCGAGGGTGAGGCGATTGCATGGCATCTAGCTGTTCTGCTGGGTATTCCCATGGATCAGCTGAACAGGGTCACTTTCGGGGAAATCACCAAAAAGGGAATTGAGGAGGGTATGAAGCACCCCAGAAAGATCGATCTGGATCTTTTCGATGCCCAGCAGGCGAGGAGGGTTCTGGACCGAATCGTTGGTTACAAACTGTCTCCTTTCCTTTGGAAAAAAGTGCGCAGAGGACTCTCCGCCGGACGTGTGCAATCCGTCACGGTCAGGCTTCTTGTCGATCGTGAAAAAGAGATTCAGGCGTTCGTGCCCGTAGAATACTGGACGGTTGAGGCTCTCCTGAAGACAGAAGACGGGGGCCAGTTCACCGCTAAATTACGCACAAAGAACGGCGTAAAGCCAAAAGACTTTACAATAAGAAATCAGGCAGAATGTGAAGCGGTTTTGAAGGAACTCTCGGGAAAACCCTTCCGGATCTCAGATCTGAAGACCGGCACACATAAGCGGCAGCCTGCTCCGCCGTTCATTACTTCTACCCTTCAGCAGGAAGCATCGAGGAAACTGGGATTTACCTCCGGTAAAACAATGAGTACGGCGCAGTCTCTCTATGAAGGTGTTGAACTCGAAGGAGAAGGCCAGACCGGACTTATTACCTATATGCGAACCGACTCCCTCCGTATTTCAGACGAGGCGATTGCTGCCGCAAAGAATTATCTGGAGAGACAGTACGGAAAAAAATATGTCTTTGACGGGAAACGGACATATCGGCAGGGACGCAACGAATCAGTACAGGATGCCCATGAGGCGATCCGGCCTACTAATATTGAACTGACACCTGAAAAGGTGCGCAGTTCTCTGACACCCGATCAGTACAAACTTTATAAATTGATCTGGGATCGTTTCCTGGCATCAAGAATGGCCGACCAGATCCAGAACACCATGTCTGTCGATCTTGTCTCCGGAGATTATATCTTCCATGCCAGTGGCTTTTCCGTTGCTTTCGATGGTTTTACCGTCCTGTATGAAGAATCGAGCGATGACAAGAAAGAACAGCCTACGGAACTTCCTCCCATGACAATGCAGACGGGGATCACGCTTGAAGAGATGCGGCATCAGCAGAAATTCACCCAACCGCCACAAAGGTATACGGAGGCTTCTCTGATCAAGACACTCGAGGAGAACGGGATTGGCAGACCGTCCACTTATGCACCGACTATCTCGACTATCATTGAACGTGGATACGTGGAAAGAAGCCAGAAGGCGCTCATACCCACTCCGCTGGGAATGGTGGTTACGGATCTGATGATCCAGGAGTTCCCTGAAATTGTGGATGAGAAGTTCTCTGCAGATATGGAAAAACAACTGGACGAAGTTGAACGGGGCGGTGTCGACTGGAAGCAGATGATTGCCACCTTCTACGACGGCTTCGAGGAACAGCTCTCCCGCGCCGAATCCGAAATGGACGGAAAGCGTCTGGAAGTTCCCGCTGAGGAAACAGATGTTATCTGCGAAAAGTGCGGTAGAAAGATGGTCATCAAGTCCGGAAAGTTCGGCAAATTCCTCGCTTGTCCGGGTTTCCCGGAATGCAAGAATACAAAGAGAATCGTTGTTGAAACGAAAGGAACATGTCCGAAATGCGGTTCCAAGATTCTGCAGAAGAAGAGTAAGGCAGGGAAAACTTTCTATGCCTGCGAAAAAGGAAAAGAATGCGGCTTTATGAGCTGGTACGAGCCAACGGACAAAATTTGCCCGAAATGCGGATCATCTCTCTTCAGACGGAGAGGAAAATCGCCCGCTCTGCTCTGCCAGAAGGAAGGCTGCGGATATATTGAGGCGGTCACCAAGTGAGTATCGTCCGTGTCATAGGTGCAGGCCTCGCGGGATGCGAGGCGGCATATGCGCTAGCGGTGCAGGGCCATGAAGTGCTCCTGTATGAACAAAAACCGGTGCGTTTTTCACCCGCACATCATTCTGAACAGTTCGCCGAACTGGTCTGCTCAAACTCCTTCAAGGCTGCGCGGATAGAAAGCGCTGCCGGCCTGATGAAAGAGGAAATGCGCAGGCTGGGTTCTTTGTGTCTTGAAGTAGCAGATACCTGTGCGGTACCCGCAGGTGGCGCGCTTGCTGTGGACAGGAAACTCTTCAGTGAGCGTATGACGCAGCGAATCCTTCAGACTAAGGGAATCACCCTTATCCGTGAAGAATTTACAGATCTTGATGATTCCATGCCCACAATAGTTGCGACTGGACCGCTCACAGAGGGAAAACTGGCTGAAAAGCTATCTGCCTTTACAGGCGGGAAATCCCTGTATTTTTTTGATGCTGCTGCTCCGATCGTCTCTGCCGAGAGTCTTGATTACAGCAAGCTGTTCTGTCAGAGCCGCTATGACCGCGGAGGGGACGACTATTGGAACGCACCGTTCGACAAGGCTGGTTATGAAGCATTTTATAATGAACTGATCAATGCAGAGGTCGCCGAACTGCATGGCTTTGAGAAGGACCAGCCGGTCTATGAAGGCTGCATGCCGATTGAAAAGCTGGCCAAGCGCGGTCTTGACGCTGCGCGGTATGGCCCTATGAAGCCTGTCGGTCTTCGGAATCCCATGACTGGACATCGCCCCTGGGCGGCCGTTCAGCTGAGGAAAGAGGATGCGGAAGGGAGCATGTTCAACCTTGTCGGTTTTCAGACCAATCTGAAATTCGGTGAGCAGAAAAGAGTGTTTTCCATGATTCCCGGTCTTGAACACGCAGAGTTTGTCCGGTATGGCGTTATGCACAGGAACAGTTTTCTGGATGCGCCTAAGGTACTGGATGGTTCATTACGGTTATGCGGGACACATCAGATCTATATTGCCGGTCAGCTTTCGGGTGTTGAGGGCTACATGGAAAGCGCCGCTGGCGGAATCCTTGCAGCGCGATTCCTGAATTCAAGACTTTGCGGCAGAGAACCTGTCAAACTGCCGGTCGAAACGATGCTGGGCAGTCTGATGCATTATCTGGGGACTGAAAACAGGGACTTTCAGCCGATGGGAGCTAACATGGGTATTCTTTCCCCTGTCGGAGAGATCAAGGATAAAAAAGAAAGATACAGAGCTTATGCGGAACGTGCTCTGACCGCACTGGACGAATGGCTCGAAAAGGAATGATAAATAATATGCGTAAACTGGAAGAGAATATCGGTTATATTTTTGAAAATCCCAGTCTGCTGGAAGAGGCTCTGACCCATTCCAGTTATGCCAATGAACATGGCAAGACCAGGGTGGATTGTAACGAGCGACTGGAGTTCCTTGGTGACGCGGTCCTTTCCGTCGTTGTGGCGGAGCACCTGTTTCTGGTCAATCCTGATGTGGAGGAAGGGGAACTGACGAAGACCCGTTCATCAATGGTTTGTGAGGGAGCACTTGCCGAATTTGCCAGGGATATCCATCTTGGTGAATATATGTATCTTGGGAAAGGCGAGACGAAGAATCGCGGAAACGAGCGTGACAGCATTCTCTCCGACTGTTTTGAGGCACTGATTGCGGCGATTTATCTGGACGGCGGATTCCGGGCTGCGGAGAAATTCATTCACCGTCATGTGCTTCAGGAAGCCGAAGTGGTGGAACTGTCCAGAGATTATAAAACGGAGCTGCAGGAAGTCGTTCAGCAAAACCCGGAAGAACGAATCCGCTACGTTCATACCGGAGAAAGCGGACCGGACCATGACAAAACATTTGAAGTGGAGATCTGGCTTAACAGCAATGTGATCGCCAGAGGGGCAGGAAGAAGCAAAAAGCAGGCTGAGCAGAATGCCGCCTGCGAAGCATTGAAACTGATGGGGCTTGTAACTTGAAGCGGCATGCAAATCTGGCTTTTTTCATTCCGCATCTCGGTTGTCCGTATCAGTGTGTTTACTGCAATCAGAGGGATATCTCCGGGACAGAGAGAATCCCAACGCCGGAGGAAGTTGCCGCTTCATGCGAGGCCTACCTTCCCGTTTGCGGAGAGCGGACTGAAATTGCTTTTTTCGGAGGATCATTTACCGCTATCCCGCGAGACCGGATGATCCGTTATCTGGAAGCGGCTTATTCCTTCGTGCAGAAGGGCAGAGCTGCAGGAATCAGGTTATCAACGAGACCTGACGCCATCGACAAGGAGATCCTTGAGATCCTGTGCGCGTATGGTGTCACAGCAGTCGAGCTCGGTGCTCAGAGCATGGATGAGCGTGTTCTGCAGGCGAACGGCAGAGGACATGGGACGGATGCTGTTCGCAGAGCATCGGGGATGATCCGGGAAAGCGGAATATCTCTCGGTCTGCAGATGATGGTCGGAATGTACGGGGCTGAAGATCCGCTGCAGGACGCGCGTAACACCGCGGAATGCTTTATCGCAATGGGACCTGACACAGTGAGGATTTATCCTACGCTTATCGTTGAAAATACGGCGCTTGCGAAACTGTTCAGAAGAGGATCGTATCATCCGCTCGCGCTGGAAGAGGCGGTTTCCATCTGTGCGGAACTGATGGAACTGTTTCGAAGCAATGGCATCCGTGTCATACGTGTCGGACTTCATGCTGAGGAGAGCCTTCAGAGGGAAGTGCTTGGGGGACCGTTTCATCCCGCATTCGGCGAACTGTGTGAATCCAGGATTTTCCGGAATGAGATCGAGCGGGAGGTCTCAGGCAGGCAAAACGCGGTTGTATACTGTAATCCCGCATTATTAAGTCAGGTCAAAGGTCAGAAAAAGAGCAATCAGGAGTATTTCGCGGAAAAAGGGTACGGACTGAAAATCATTCCGGATCCCGGTACTCCGCGGATCAGAATAGTTGGACCGTAAGGAGAACGGAACGTGTTTTTAAAGTACATCGAGGTGCAGGGATTCAAATCGTTCCCGGACAAAACGAGACTCGGTTTTGACCGGGTCCTGACCGGAATCGTCGGTCCGAACGGCAGCGGGAAGAGCAATCTCAGCGATGCCGTTCGGTGGGTTCTTGGCGAGCAGTCCACAAAATCGCTGCGCGGCGGTAAGATGGAGGACGTAATCTTCGGCGGCACAAAGAAGCGCAATCCCATGGGATTTGCGCAGGTCTCCCTGTGTCTTGATAATCATGACGAAAGAATCCCCGAAGTTGGGGATGAGATCATCGTGACCCGCAGATACTATCGGAGCGGTGACAGTGAATACGCAGTCAACGGATCGCCTGTACGTTTGCGGGATCTCAGAGAAATGTTCATGGATACAGGCCTCGGTCGGGATGGGTATTCCATCATCGGGCAGGGACGTGTCTCCGAGGTCGTTGAGAGCAAGAATACCGACCGCAGGGAAGTATTTGAAGAGGCTTCGGGCATCGCGAAGTTCCGTTTCAGAAAGAATGAGGCGGAGCGAAAACTGACACAGGCGGAAGACAATCTTTCCAGGCTTCGTGATATTGCCGGAGAGTTGGAAAGCCGGATCGGTCCTCTCAAGACACAGAGTGAAAAAGCAAAGAAATTCCTTGCTCTGGCGGAAGAAAGAAAAAATCTGGAGATTACGCTGTACTGCGATACGATCCGCAGAAGCAAGGATAATCTGAAGGAACAGGATGAAAAAGTCGAGATCGCAAAACTGGACTATAAGACGGCAGAACGTCACATATCGGATCAGGATGATCTGATCGCGCAGTACTATGAGAAAAACAGGACTGCCAATGTCCTGATCGAGGAGAGCAATACCGGTATCGACGAGAGAACGGAACGGATCAGCGCGCTTGATTCACAGATCGCTGTCCTGAAGAATGATATCCTGCATGGAGAGAGGGATATCCGGTCGATCATGAGTGACAGGGATGACCTCTCGGTAGGCGATTCCGACCTCAAGGAAAGGATCGAATCTCTTCGCAGAGACGCAGTGGAAAAACTCGCCGAAGTGGATGCGCTGGACCAGAACATCCGCGGACTTGAGGATGAACTTGGCCAGTTGGTCGAAAACAGCGCAAAAGTTGATGCCCAGCGCGCTGAACTGGTACGCATGCTGACGGAAGTGCAGCAGAAGATCACCAATCTGCGTGTCGATATTGTCGCAGCACAGTCTGTCCTTGAAACGCTTCAGGAGCGCGAAGATGTCATCAACCGTGCACTTCCGGAGGAAGAGGAACGTCTTCAGAAGGAGAGTGAGGAAAGACAGCGGATCGGAGAGTACCTCAGCCAGATCGATGCGGATCTGAAAACGAAGGAAAACGCATCCAACGGTTACCTGATGAAACTCCAGTCACGAAGAAACAGACTGGATGATGTTGCTCAGAGATTGTCCGAAAAGGACGAGCAGATCGGAATGATGAAGCAGCGGGTGACCCTGCTGAATGAAATGGAGCGGAACAATGAAGGCTATATGCCTCCTGTCCGCAGGATTCTTACTGCCAAGGAAAAACGTGAAATCAGCGGTATCGTCGGAACGATCGGTTCGCTGATCAGGGTCAGACCGGGCTTGGAACTTGCTATCGAGACTGCGCTCGGTGCAGCAGTGCAGAATATCGTCGTAAGCGATGAAAAAGCGGCTAAAAGAGCGATTTCGTTCCTGAAAGATACCCGTTCCGGAAGAGCGACTTTCCTGCCTCTGGACACATTAAGACCGTCTCAGTTTGAATACAGAGAGAGACTTTCTGATGACGGAGTGATCGGGCTCGCATCGGAACTTGTGGAGTATGACAGCACCTATAGGCAGGCGGTTGAATTCCTGCTTGGCAGGATTATCGTTGCGGAAGATCTTGATTACGCGTCCATGATTGCGCGCAGAGCTAAATACAGAGTCCGGATAGTGACCAGAGACGGGCAGATTATCAATGCCGGCGGTTCCTATACGGGAGGTTTCTCCGGAAAATCCTCCGGAGCATTCTCTAGAAAAGGAGAGATCGATTCTCTTGAAGAAAAGATCCGCGAAGCGGAGGCAGCGACCGCTGATGACAGAGCGCTTCGTCAGACACTGGAAGAGGAGATCTCCGGTCTGGAAAAGGAATATGACGATATCCAGAAAGAGGTCACGCTTCTCCGTGAGGACAGGATCCGGACTGAAGCCGAAGACGGCCGTCTCGGTGATGTGATCGAAGCTCTGGAACGTAACAGAGTGATGGCGCAGGAAGAACTGCGGCGGATCGAAGAAAGCAGATCGGTCAGAAATACGGAAATCGCAAGGATGGAGAGCGAGATCGGGCTGCTTCAGGCTGACGCTCAGAGATATGAACAGAATCTGGCAAACGCGGATTCTCCTGACGGATTCATGGAACAGCGTGCCGAACTGATGCAGGTCATTTCGGACAGGAAATTGTCCCGTGCGGAACTCCGTAACGATGCAGACCGTTTGAATGAGACTGCTGATGAACTGACTGCACGTGGCGCGGATGCTCTGGATCGTGTTGCGAATCTCGATGCCGCTCTCGAACACCTGAAATCCGAAATCGAACGGAAACAGCAGGAGATCACGGATCAGGAGGAACAGGTCAATCGTCTGAGAGATGAGATCACCGGATTGCGGGCAAAGATCTCTGATGCCAATGCTGAACGGGATGCCAATGACCAGCGGATCATCGAGGCACGGGAGCATCAGAACGGATTGATGCAGGAACGGGAGAAAATCGCCACTGAAATCTCACGGCTCGAGGAGCGCAAAGAAACACTCCAGAACGAGTACACGAACTATGTGAACCGCCTGTGGGAAGAATACGAGATGACACTTGCGGAGGCATTACCGCATTGCATCGAGTACTCGAGCGTCACAGAACTCAGACAGCAAGTCAGTTCTGTCAGAAACAGGATCAAGGCGTTGGGCTATGTCAATGTCTCTGCAATCGAAGAATACGAAGAAGTTCTGAGCAGATATACTTTTCTCAGTGAACAGATAAAGGATGTGGACGACAGCCGTCTGAGTTTGCTGAAACTGATCGGGGAACTTGAGACGGAGATGAAACAGATCTTCACAACAAGTTTCAATGAGATCAATACCCGTTTCCACAGGACGTTCAGCGAACTGTTCGGCGGTGGTTCTGCGAATCTGTATCTTACGGACGAAAACGATATTCTGAACAGCGGCATTGAATTGGATGTTCAGCCGCCAGGAAAAGTGATCAAGAATCTGAGTGCACTCTCCGGCGGTGAGAAAGCACTGGTCGCAATTGCAATTTACATGGCGATTCTGGAGATCAATCCGTCACCGTTCTGCATTCTGGATGAGATCGATTCCGCTTTGGATGAGAGCAATGTCGCCCGGTTTGCACAGTATCTGAAGGGCATGGTCAAACAGACTCAGATCATTGCCATCACCCATCGACGCGGAACGATGGAGGCAGCTGAAGTGCTTTACGGTGTTACAATGCAGGAAGACGGCGTTTCCAAGGTCCTGCGTCTTGGAATTGAAGAGGCGAAACTCGTCATTGAAGGCGAAAAAACGAAATAGAAGGAGACGAATATGTCTTTTTTTGACAAACTGAAAGAAGGTCTCAGAAAGACCAAGAATACGTTTGCCTATGCGCTGCGTTTTGATGATCAGTATACGGATGAGTATTTCGACGGTATCGAAGAAGCGTTGATCCTGGCTGATACGGGATATGAAGTTGCAGCGTCGATAACGGAGGAACTCCGTAATGCCGTTATGGACGAGAATGCCCGCGGCGATGCGGAGGCGAAGGCCCTTCTGAAGAAGATCTGCGCGGACAGACTTAGGGCGGACAGGGAACTGGATCTTTCCGGAAAGCCTGCGGTGATTCTTCTGATCGGGGTGAACGGGGCAGGAAAGACAACCGCTTCCGGGAAACTCGCGGCATTTTACCTGTCGCAGGGAAAACGTGTGATGATCGCGGCTGCGGATACTTTCCGCGCTGCGGCGGTGGAACAACTTGAAGTTTGGGCTCAGAGAAGCGGGGCTCAATTCCTGAGCGGACAAAAAGATCCCTCTGCTGTCGTTTTCGACGCGGTCACATCAGCAGCTTCCGGAAAAGCAGATCTCGTGATCTGCGATACTGCGGGCAGGCTTCAGACTAAAAAGAATCTGATGGATGAACTGTCCAAAATCTCCCGCAGTGTAAAGAAGGCAGCCCCGGATGCTTCCGTTGAGACCCTTCTGGTAATTGACGGGATGACCGGTCAGAATGCTATCGAACAGGCTCGGATTTTCTCCGAAGCGGCAGATGTATCGGGTATCATCGTCACCAAGCTGGACGGAACCGCAAAAGGAGGCTCCGTATTCGCAGTAAAGGAAAAACTTGGGATACCGGTCAGGTTCATCGGTGTCGGTGAAGGTATCGATGATCTGCTGGTCTTTGATCCCGACGCGTTCTGTGAGGCTCTGTTCGAATGAAGACAGTAATCGTTGCCACGAATAACGAAAATAAGCTGGCAGAGTTCCGTGATATCCTGAAAACTGGAGAAATCCATGTGATCTCCATGAAAGAAGCCGGTGTTGCGGTTGATCCGGAAGAAAACGGAAGAACGATTGAAGAGAATGCCAGGATCAAGGCAAGGGCAGTATGGGATATCTGCCATCTTCCGGTTTTAGCGGACGATACAGGTCTGTTTGTCGACGCGCTCGACGGCGAACCCGGCGTTCACGCAGCAAGATACGCAGGGGATCCTCAGGACAGTAACAGGAATATCGATAAACTGCTTGGAAAACTGGAAGGAGTTCCTCGGGAAAAGCGGACCGCCAGATTCATCACGGCGATCTGTTATCTGGATGAGAGCGGGAATGAACGGATCGTACACGGCGTCTGCGAAGGCTGGATCGGTTTTGAACGGGAAGGCGTCGGTTTCGGATATGAACCGGTGTTCTGTGTCAACAACGGATTTACTCTTGCCCAGATGGGCAGAACGGCAAAAGACAGAAGAAGCCACAGAGCGAGAGCAGCTCATAAATTGGGGTTCTACCTCAAAGATATACACAGAATCAGGAGAACAGTATGACGACGAAAGAACGCGCAACACTGCGCAGTTTTGCCAACAATATCCAGGCGACCTATTACATCGGTAAGGACGGTATCACGGACACCGTTCTTACGGGAATCAGGGAAGTGCTTCAGGCACGGGAACTGATCAAGGTGGGCGTGCAGGAAAACGCACCGGTCAGCGCGCGTGAAGCATGTGAAGAAGTAGCCGAAGCACTTGGCGCCGAGCCGGTTCAGGTGATCGGTAAGAAGTTTGTGATCTATAAACGGAACAAAAAAGTGGATCAGTATGGAATCAAATAAGAAAGTGTTGATGTACGGAGGCGCGTTTGACCCGCCTCATTCCGGACACAGACGTCTCCTCGAGAGCGCGATTGAAGAGATACGGCCGGATGTGACCTTGGTCATCCCGACTGGAGTTTCTCCGCATAAGAAAAAAAGCGGAACACCTTACTGGTGCCGCTTTGATATGGCGGGAAAGACCTTCTCCGATCTTTCAGACACGGTAATGATTTCTTCCTTGGAATCCAAAGGCAGGAGGAATTACACGAGCCAGACGATGAAGGCGGTGCGCAGAATGTATCCCGGCTGTGAGATCTATCTGCTGATCGGTTCAGATATGCTGATCTCCTTCCAAACCTGGCATCTGTTCAGAAGGATCCTTTCCTGGTGTACGCTTCTTGCCGGTTCCCGTGAGGACGCTTCGCAGTCGGAATTTGAAGAAGCGGCGGCGAAACTGGAAAAACTCGGAGGAAAGGTGAAAATGTTGCGTTTTAAGCCGCTTGAAATCTCTTCAACCGAGCTGAGAAACGGTCTCAGAGAAGGAAAGAACATGAGCGCGTTCCTCACAGAGAGCGTAATAGAGTACATCAGGAAAAGAGGTTTGTATCAGGCAAAATGACGGTTGAGAAGGCTCACAGTCTCGCGAAAGCAATGCTCTCAGATGGACGGTTTTATCATACCGAATGTGTTGCGCGATGCGCAAAAGAACTGGCAGTACGGCTCGGAGCGGATCCGGAGCAGGCAGAGATTGCCGCTTTCCTTCACGATATCATGAAGGAACAGAGCGATGCCGTTTTATTGAAAACACTTGAGGGCTCTGCTATAATCAAAGACAATTATTTTTCGGAATACAGGTCTCTTTGGCATGCGTTCGCCGGTGCCGTTTATGTCCGGAAAGAATTGGGTTTATCTCAGGAGATCGCGGATGCGGTCTTCTATCATACAAGCGGACGTGCGGGAATGACACCTTTGGAGAAGAGCGTCTTTCTGGCGGATTATATCTCTGACGACCGGACTTTCGAAGGTTCCGCTGAGGTTCGGGAGATCGCCCGCAAGGATATCGATCTTGCTGTCGCAACTGCTCTTCAGAAAATGATCGGGCATCTTGTCTCCCAGGGAAGGATCGTACAGCCCCTGTCCCTGGAAGCATATAATTACTACATCAACCGTATGAAGGATTGAGAATGGCTAAGGAAAAGAAAAAGAAGAATCTGGCGGTCCGCCTGATTATTTTTCTCCTGATCATCGCTTTGATTGGGACGGGAGCATATATGTTGCTCCACACCAAACCTGCATCCAGCGGAGATGAGTTGGATGAGCGTCTTCAAACGCCTGACTACCTTCGTGACAAGGTCATGACGATTCTTGTCGCCGGCATCGATTATGAGGAAGGGCGAACGGTAGCCAATACAGACGTCATCATGGTCGTAAATATCGACCTGAAAGCTAAAAAAATGAATGCTCTTCAGATTCCGAGAGATACTTATGTGGGAGAGCAGCTCGTCAAGTATGGGAAGATAAACGGACTCTACAACTGGGGATTGAAGGACGGTGACGGGACTACTGGAATTTCCGTTCTTGCCGGCGTCATCTGCGACCAGTTGAAGCTGACGATCGATAACTATGTGTGTGTCGATATGGAAGTGTTTGGAACGCTCGTCGATATGCTCGGCGGCGTCGAGGTCACGCTGGATGAGGACATCACGCTCAATGAGGGGACAGTCCTGGAAGCAGGCACGCATCTTCTCGACGGAACGACAGCAGAAAATTTCGTCCGGAACAGGGATTACGCACTTGCAGACATTACCCGCCTGAAGATGCAGAGGTATTTCTTCGGCGGCCTGTTGAATAAACTGTTCAACACGCCAAAGATGGAACTTCTCAGTCTGATTACCGCATGTTATGACTACATCGATACGGATTTCACGGTTCAGGAGATTCTCCAGCTTGCTTTGACGGCGCAGAGTTTCACTGCAGCCGACTTCCAGGTCATCCGTGCTCCCGGTGAACCGGTTGCTGCTTACGGGATCTATGGTCTTGACGTCTGGACGCTCCACCGCGAGAAACTCGCATGGATTCTGAACATGTACATGCGGCCGTATACAGATTCCGTCCTTCCGGAGGAACTTGGTGTGATAGAGCTTCAGCATACGACGGATAGTCTCGATGATGAGGCAGCAAATATGGATGACTATACATAAGGAGAGACAGATTGGATTCATTAGAACTCGCCTATGCGGTAGCAAAGGCACTTGACAGCAAAAAAGGGGATGACATCCAGATCCTTAAGGTCGAGGATCTTACGACGCTTGCGGATTATTTCGTGCTGGCGTCCGGAAACAGCAACACACAGGTCCGCGCACTTGCGGATGAGGTGGAGGATGCGGTTCTGAAACTCGGCCTACCTGCTCCGCGCCGTGAAGGACGCGGGGGAGATAAGTGGATCCTGCTTGATGCAGATACAGTAATCGTTCATGTTTTTACGAAAGAGTCCAGGGAATTTTATCAGTTAGAAAAACTGTGGGGAGATGCTCAGATCGTTCCGTTACCGGGAACGGAAGAGTAAAGGTTAATTATGGCGTCTTATGATTTCACTTCCGTAGAGAAGAAATGGCAAAACAAATGGGCGAAGGATAACACCTTCGCCGCAAAACAGGATTACACTCTGCCAAAGTTTTATGCTTTGGTGGAGTTTCCTTATCCGTCCGGAGACGGACTGCATGTCGGACATCCCAGAAGCTATACCGCTCTGGATGCAGTTGCCAGGAAAAAAAGGTTGGAAGGCTTTAATGTCCTTTATCCGATGGGGTGGGACGCATTTGGCCTGCCCACAGAGAACTTTGCCATGCAGCACCACATTCATCCGGAGATCGTTACAGAGCGCAATGTAGCAAGGTTCAAAAGCCAGCTTCAGAGTATCGGTCTGTCCTTTGACTGGAACAGAGAAGTCAATACCACTGATCCGGATTACTACAGATGGACGCAGTGGATCTTTCTCCAGCTGTATAAGCACGGCCTCGCGTACAAGAAAGAGATGAACGTCAACTATTGTACCGGGTGCAAGGTCGTTCTGGCCAATGAAGAGGTTGTAAACGGCTTCTGCGAACGCTGCGGCAGTCAGGTTATCCATAAGACTAAGAGCCAGTGGATGCTGAAGATCACGGCGTATGCCGACAGACTGATCGACGATCTGAAAGACGTGGATTTCATTGAGCGCGTGAAGACTCAGCAGATCAACTGGATCGGCCGTTCTTATGGTGCGGAGATCAACTTCACTTCCACACAGGGAGACACGATCACGGTCTTTACAACACGCTGCGACACTTTGTTCGGCGCGACCTATATGGTCCTTAGCCCGGAGCACGCATTGGTATCTCAGTGGCTTGAAAAAGGCGTCCTTAAGAACGCGGAAGAAGTCAGAGAATATCAGATAGCAGCAGCTAAAAAATCGGATCTGGAGCGTACGGAGCTTTCCAAGGAAAAGACCGGCGTTTGTCTGGACGGTGTGGCAGCCGTTAATCCGGGTACCGGAAAAGAGATCCCGATTTATATTTCAGATTATGTTCTTGCAACATATGGGACCGGTGCGATTATGGCCGTACCCGGACACGATACCCGTGACTGGGAGTTTGCAAAGAAATTCGGATTGCCCATCATCGAAGTCGTTAAAGGCGGGAACGTGGAAGAAGAAGCTTTCACGGACTGTGAGACTGGTACCCTTGTCAATTCCGGCTTTCTGAACGGAAAGACTGTCGAAGAAGCCAAGGAAGCGATGCTGGAATGGCTGTCTTCGGAAGGAAAAGGCCGCAAGCAGGTCAATTTCAAACTGAGGGATTGGGTCTTCAGCCGGCAGCGTTACTGGGGAGAACCGATTCCGATGGTTTACTGTGAAAAGTGCGGATGGCAGCCTCTTCCGGAGGAAGAACTCCCTCTGAGATTGCCTGAGATCACTGATTTTGAGCCCGGTGAAGGGGGAGAGAGCCCTCTTTCCAGACATGAGGAATGGGTCAATACCACCTGTCCCTGCTGTGGCGGACCTGCCAAGCGGGAAACTGACACCATGCCTCAGTGGGCAGGTTCCAGCTGGTATTTCCTGCGGTATATGGACCCTCACAATAACGAAGCCATCGCCAGTCCGGAAGCGCTTGCTTATTGGGGGCCTGTTGACTGGTATAACGGTGGGATGGAGCACACGACGCTTCACCTGCTCTATAGCCGGTTCTGGCACAAGTTCCTTTATGACATAGGCGTTGTTCCTTATAAGGAACCATATAAAAAGAGAACCAGTCACGGAATGATCCTCGGTCTGAACCCCAGAAGCTTTGTGAATATGAGCAAAGAGGATCAGGACAGACTGGTGGCCGAGCACGGGAGCGTGGAGGCTGCAAAGAAAGCCCTGGTCGAGAAATACGGCGAGATGGCAGAGCACCCCGTTGTTAAGATGTCCAAATCGCTGAAAAACGTTGTTAATCCGGACGACATCATCCGTGATTACGGTGCGGATACCCTGCGCCTTTATGAGATGTTCATCGGTGATTTTGAACAGGCTGCGCCATGGTCCACCAACAGTATCAGAGGCTGTAAACGTTTCCTTGAAAGGATTTGGTCACTTCAGGATATGCTCGTGGATGGAGACACTTACAGACCTGAACTGGAAGCTTCTTTCCATCGTGCGATCAAAAAGGTCGGCTCCGACATCGATACTCTGAAAGCCAACACTGCTATCGCAACGATGATGGCTTTGGTCAATGATATCGTTAAGACCGGAGCGATTAACCGCGCTGAGTACCATACCCTTTTGATGCTTCTGAACCCCTTTGTTCCGCATATCACAGAGGAACTGAACGAGCGCTGCGGTCTCTCCGGTGAACTCGCATATGAGACTTGGCCGGTGTACGACGAGGCAAAGTGTGTGGATTCTTCTGTCGAGATGCCGGTACAGATCAACGGAAAACTGCGTGGAAGGATTACAGTTCCTACAGACAGTGATAATGAAACTGTTCTCGCACTTGCAAAACAGGACGAGAAGGTCGCTGCTGCTCTCGAGGGAAAGACTCTGGTTAAGGAAATTGTCGTAAAGAATAAACTCGTGAACCTGGTTGTGAAAGGCTAATTTTTGCCTTGACACTCGTCAATGAGATGATATAATAACGAGTGTTCTGATTTTACTGGCAAGGGAGGGATAAAAGTGTCGGAAGTTAGAGTCAAGGAAAACGAAAGCCTGGACAGCGCTCTTCGTCGTTTTAAACGGCAGTGCGCCCGCTCCGGTATCCTTGCCGAAGTTCGTAAGCGTGAGCATTATGAGAAGCCTTCAGTTCGTCGCAAGAAGAAATCTGAAGCCGCCCGCAAGCGCAAATACAAATAAGATTTGGCTTAAGACCTCCGAGGAATCGGAGGTTTTTTGTTGTCGCGGGAAAAGCCTTCGTGATATACTCCAGAAACGGAGGATGCAGTTATGGGAGCTCTATTTGGCCCGGCAGGGAACTCGGAGAGTTTTTACGGAAAAGGATATAAGACCACTGTTCAGGCTCCGGAATATTGTTCGGAACTCGGACTGAACGCGTACGAGTATCAGTGCGGGCGTGGCGTCAGGGTAAAAGCTGAGACCGCAGAAGAACTGCGATGCGAAGCACTGATAAGAGGCGTTCAGATCAGCCTTCACGCGCCGTATTTCATTTCTTTGTCCAGTACGGACGAGGAAAAGAGAAGAGGCAGTGCGCGCTATTTCCTTGAGAGTGCGGAAGCCGTCAGACGGATGGGCGGAGTGCGTTTTGTCGTGCATTCCGGATCCTGCGGTAAACAGACCAGAACAGCAGCGCTAATGCTCGCAAAGCAGACGCTTGCTTATTGTATTGGCGAGTTGAATGCCGCTGGTTTTACAGATGTTACGGTCTGCCCTGAAACTATGGGGAAAATCGGGCAACTGGGCAGCCTGGATGAGGTGATGGAACTTTGTTCAGTGGATGAACGGCTCCTTCCTTGTATCGATTTCGGGCATCTGAATGCAAGGACCAGAGGGGGAATAGCCACAAAAGACGATTACGCTTTCATTCTGGATACTATCGTAAATCGTCTTGGCCTTGAAAGAAGTTCCCATTTCCATGCGCATTTTTCCAAGATCCAGTACACAGACGGCGGAGAAAAATGTCATCTCACTTTTGAAGACAGTGTTTTTGGCCCGGAGCCGGGTCCTCTGATGGAATTGATTGCGGAGCGGGGATGGAGTCCGACATTCATATGTGAATCCGCCGGCACACAGGCTGAGGACGCAGCTATAATGAAAAAACTATATGAGGAGGCACTAAACAGAGTATGAACAGGATCGAAAGGCTGAAAAACAGAATGCCCCGCGGTTGTCAGGGCGTTATCGTCATGAGCGAGACTAACCGAGAATACCTGGCGCATTTTCTTTCCTCAGCGGGAACGCTTCTGATTTTTCCGGAGCAGGCGTATTTTATCATCGATTCCCGGTATATTGAAGTCGCCCGGAAAAAAGTGGCTGGTGCAGAGGTGATCCTTCAGGACAAACTGTATGAACAGATCGGCGAGCTGTGCAGGAAACACAATGTCACTGAACTGCAGTGCGAGAAGGAACTCACACTCGGAGAATATGACATGCTCTCGAACAGACTGCCGGGTATACGCCTTTTATCGGATGGTGGTCTTTCGGATCTGATTCAGCAGCAACGTGCTATCAAGGAACGTGAGGAGATTCAGGCAATCTGTTCTGCGCAGGCGATAACAGATGCTGCGTTTCTTGAAATCCTAAACTATATCCGTCCCGGCGTAACTGAAAAAGAAGTGGCGGCGGAATTGGAATACTATATGCGAAAAAAAGGAGCGGATGGTCTTGCATTTGAGACTATTGTTGCGTCCGGTGTCAATGGTTCCATGCCGCATGCTGTGCCAAGTGACAAAAAGATCGCGGCAGGTGAATTCGTGACAATGGATTACGGCGCCAAACTTGAAGGATACTGTTCAGATATGACCAGAACCGTTGCAGTCGGGGAAATAACTGAGGAACAGCACCGGATTTATGAAACTGTTCTTCTTGCCCATATGACTTCCATGGAGGCGGCTAAAGCAGGAGTCTACGGAGACGAACTGGATAAGATTGCCAGAGATATAATCTATAAAGCCGGATATGAGGGATGTTTCGGACATTCGCTTGGCCATTCACTTGGACTGGATATTCATGAGAGACCGATGTCTACATTTTCCAGACATGATCTTCTTCCTGCCGGAACGATCATGACGATCGAACCCGGAATATACGTGGAAGGGAAATACGGTGTTCGCATTGAGAATATGATCCTGATCACTGAGCACGGTTATGTCAACCTTACGGGCAGCGAACGGGAACTAATTACGCTCTGATACTTGCCTAGATTTGTACGTTATGCTAAAATGCTTTAGTTAGTTTTATTGTCTATATTCAATGAGGTGATATTATGATTTCTGCAGGCGATTTTAGAAATGGACTCAGCTTTGAGGAAGACGGCAACGTCTATCAGGTCGTTGAGTTTCAGCATGTAAAGCCCGGAAAAGGTGCTGCTTTCGTCCGCACCAAAATCAAGAACGTCATTACTGGTGGTGTGCTTGAAAAAACCTATAGCCCTACAGACAAATTTGAACAGGCGTTCATTGAAAGAAGGGATATGCAGTACAGTTACAATGACGGCGACATGTACTATTTCATGGATTCTGAGACCTATGAAATGGAACCGGTTGCAGCAAAGGATCTCCCGGATTCTTTCAAATTCGTCACTGAAAATATGTCCTGCAAACTTTTGTCCTATAAGGGAAAAGTATTTGGAATCGAGCCGCCGAACTTTGTCAACCTTCAGGTCACTGCCACTGAACCCGGAGTGAAAGGCAATACTGCCACGAATACTCTGAAACCTGCGACATTGGAGACCGGTGCAGAGGTTCGCGTCCCGCTGTTTATCAACGAGGGCGATGTAATTCAGGTCGATACCCGTACCGGTGAGTACATGGGGAGGGCGTAACAATGAAGATTACTGAAAAATCGGCATTCCTGCGCGGTCTGATCGAGGGTTCGGATCTTCAGCTTGGCGACAAGGAAAAGAAGATTTTTAACTGCCTCGTCGAACTGGTAGATGACATGGCACAGCTTCTTTCTGAATGTGATGACGATCTGACTGAACTCTATGATCAGGTTGACGAACTTGAAGAGGAAGTTCTCGATATCGAGGATGATCTTGATGTGCTGTTTGACGTTGACGACGAAGACGACGATGATGACGACTACGACGATGAGGATGATCCGATGTATGAGGTCGAATGTCCTTCCTGTCACGAGTCTTTCTCAATCGATGAAGACACAGCCGTCAAAGGTAATATCCGTTGCCCTTTCTGCGGGGAGAAGATGGAATTCACGATCTTTGAAGACGAGGACGACGATTCTTTCAGTGAAGACTGAAACATGACAGATTAACGCCTTCGTACCTACGAAGGCGTTTCTTTCATAAAAATACGATTATTTGCGGGGAAACAATGGAAGAAAAGTTTATTTTCAGAGCACAGGATGCTGAGCCGATTGAAGAGAAACGGACGACGCCGATTCCGGAAAGGCCGGTACCCAGAGTGGAAAAACTCGATGATGAAACGAGTTATTTCTCTGTGACGCCTGATCCGGAACCGGTTGAGATATTGAAGGAAAAAAGGCCAGGAAACGGGAAAACTGTGAAAAGAGGGAAGAGCGGTAAAGGCGCTCCTTTCACTTTGAGCGGTTTGCTTGCATTGATTCTTGGTCTGGCGATGATCATCGGTTCTGGTGTTGCTGTACTGAAATCCGGATCGGTTGGTACCGGAAGTACGCCCTCCGGTCCGTCGGCTCCAAAGCCGGGTAACAATCCGACACAGGAAGACCCCGGAACCACTCCTGCGGAGACACTGGTGACTGAGCAGAATGCCACTGTTCTTCAGAAGACTGAAGATGCCGGAGAAGAATATATAAAGGACACCCTTTTCATCGGTGACAGCAACTACAACAGGTTCTATATGCTTGGCCTTCTTTCTCTCGATAATGTAATCGGTGTGGACGGAATGGGCATCCAAAGCGTTCCTGCTTCTCCTGTGGTATATTTCGTGGAGCAGTCCAATCCGGTCAGCATCCCCACAGCAATCAAGAATATGCAGCCGCGTCGTATCATTATGAACTATGGTACGAACAACCTGGTCTCCGGCAATGTCGACAGTTTCATTGAGAACTACAATGAAGCGATCGATGCACTGCAGAATGCATATCCTTATGCCGATATCATTGTTTCTTCGATTCCGCCGGTTGGAAAGAACCTCGATCCTGGTTACAGCATGGTGGATTACCAGAAGGTTTACACTTATAACAGTGCGCTGATCAAGATGTGTGAATCCAGAGGGATTCACTACCTGAACGTGACGGAAGAATTGCTCCGGTCCGCAGATGGATACTGCAAGAGTGAGTATATCACCGGGGATGGAATCCATCTTGAAAAGACTGCTCTGGAAAAAGTCCTTGAATACGTCCGCTGTCATGCTCTGCTGACTGAAGATACAAGGCCTGAATCCACAGTGACGAAGATGACCCGTAAGGCGGCTCCTGTCGTTGTCTATCAGTACCAGTGTGACCAGGTCGTGGCTACCGCCATGGAGAAATTCTTTGAGGAAGGGTATATCTCCTACAAGAAACCGAAAGAAGGCGAAAAAGAGGAGAACTACCGTAATCCCGAAACGTACACCTTTAAGATCGCGAAAGCGGATGCCGTAAAGGGTTCCGAGGAAGAAATGGGGCTCGCACTTTTCCAGTACGTCAACGGGAAAGTGGACAATTCCGAAAAAGCTCAGATCACTATTGCCTACAAGATCGATGAAGACGGCAACTATGTATTCACAGCTACTGTCAAAGAGGTCTGTAAGCACGAATACGAGACCACGGATTACACAGAAGCCACCTGTACACATGGGGGCTCCAAGACGATGGTATGCACGATCTGCGGAAAGAAGACGGTAACGACGATCGATAAACTCGATCATGATTTCGACTGGTCCACTGCTAAAGACTACAACAGCAGTAATAAGACCATTAAGGTCAAATGCAAAGAGTGCGGCGAGTATTATGATGTCGACCACGGAGACGAGGATCACGAGTGGAGCGACGGTACTGTTTCAGCTGAAGCTACGTGTACTGCAGCCGGAAAGAAAACTTCCAAATGCAAGATCTGCGGTCTGGAGAAACAGGTCGAGACTCCTGCGCTGGGGCATGATTTCTCAGTATTCGTGAGCGATTCTGCGACCTGCGCATCTGCGGGAAAGAAAACATACAAGTGCAGCCGCTGCGATGAGACAAAAACAGAAGACAGCGCAGCTCTCGGACACGATTTCTCGATCTTCGTAAGTGACTCCGCTACCTGTGATGCTGCAGGAAAGAAAACATACAAGTGCAGCCGCTGTGACGAGACCAAACAGGAAGACAGCCCTGCAATTGGCCATGATTTCTCAGTCTATGTGAGTGACAGTGCAACCTGTACAGAACCCGGGAAAAAGACATACAAGTGCAGCCGCTGTGAAGCGACCACACAGGAAGACAGCCCCGCACTTGGACATAATTTCGAAAATGGTTCTTGTACCCGTTGCGGAGAGCCCGACCCCAACTACACGCCTCCGGAACCAGAACCCGGAACCGGTTCAGGTGAGGGTGGATCTTCGATCGGTTATCCCGGTATGGCTGTTCTTTCGGCCTTCTTCACATCGCTGAAATGATTATCTGATCTTTTCGAATTATTAATCAGCAGGACTTCCGTTTTTCCTGAAAACGGAAGTCCTGCATTTATATAGAATGGAATATTCAAAACCTGCTTTTGCGATGATATTATTAGGAACAGGAGGGAATAACAATGAAGAAAAACCAGAATTTCATAGCGACCAGAGCAGAACATATCACATATAATCTGTTCTGGTTCGGACAGAATCTTCTTTGGGGTTATGCGGGCTTCCTTGCGACTTATCTTACGCTTGGCCTTGGAATCGATCCCGCCAGAGCTGCTGCAATCATTTTCGCTCCTCAGATCTGGGACGCTGTCAATGATACACTTTTCGGATATGTCGTTGACCGGTTCCGATTCAAGAATGGACAGCAGTTTATGCCATGGGTCAGGATAGGGACATTCGGCATCGGAATCATTACAATCATTATGTTCTCGATACCGAAATCGCTTCCTCACGATGTACAGACGATTTGGTTCATTGCTTCTTATGTGATTTTTGACGCTTTTTATACTTTCCTGGATGCACCTGCTTTTGCCATGGCAACGGTGATGACGGACAATATCCAGGAAAGAACCAGTTTTATCTCCGGGAACAAGCTGTTTGCTATGTTGGGAGGGATCGTCCCTGTGGTTCTTGTGGGGACAGTGACCGGTAAGTTCGGATGGTCTCTTGGAGCAGTGCTGTTCTGTGGACTTGGATGCCTGCTGATGATTCCTTATCTGTTTTTCGGGAAAGAACGCAGAGTCCAGACAGAAGCCGAGAAGGAGGAAAAGTTCACTTTTCGGCAGATGTTCCTTTATCTGAAATCGAACAAGTATCTTCTCACATGTCTGCTGGCCTTTGTGGTTTTTGGCATGACGGCTTTTGAGTCGATCATGTCCACATATGTTGCGCTGATTTGTTTCGGGGATAGCGGAAGACAGCTCTTCATCGCTGCGGCTGCGGCACTTCCCGTGATCCTTGTTTCCTCACTATTGCCTGTTCTGGCAAGGAAGATCGATAAATTCTATCTGCTGATTGGAGGACTTGTCTTTTCGATCATTGTCAGTCTGGTTGCATTGTTCGTCGGATATCAGAACTTCCTTCCGGCGATCATACTGATTGCACTGAAATGCGTCGGTCTTGCCTGCTGGCAGGTTATCATCTACATGCTTGTTGCGGATACCACTGAATATGGTACGTATAAATCAGGAACGCGGGCGACTGGTATCACCTTTTCACTGCAGACCTTCATTTCAAAACTGAAGAATGCTGCGGTAAACTCCTTTATGCTTCTGTGCATTGCGTGGACCGGTTATAATGCCGAACTGGAAGTTCAGCCTGTTCAGGTCGTCTCCAGGATCTGGAAAGTGTTTCTATCAGTTCCCGTGATTGGCTATGTCATTGGAATCCTCATCCTTCTGTGTTTCTATAAACTGAGGGATCCAGATGTCCAGACTATGGCCAAATATAATAACCATGAGATCTCCTTCGATGAAGCGAAGGAAAAACTCGAAGCGAGATTCGGCCTTCCTGCAGAGAGATAAAGATGGCTGCGCTGATAGTATTGGGAAACCGCCTGAATGATGACGGCAGTTTATCCGATAAAGGAGAAAAACGCTGTGAGATCGCCTTCAAAGCTGCCAAATTCTTCCAGCCGCAGGCAATCATTCTGACGGGCGGAGCAACGAATCCTTCGGCGAAGAATTCCGAAGCGTATGCAATGTATCTTCGTCTGACTGAACTGGGTTTGGACCCGGAGATCTTTTTTCTGGAAGAGAAAGCGACAGATACAACGGAGAATGCACGGTATGCGTTAGAGATCGTAAAGGAGATAGGAATCAGTGAGGCCGTTGTGATTTCTTCAATAGAGCATTTTGGAAGAACTGAACCCAAAAATGCAATCGCGGTTTTTCGTGATGTAATAAAAGAATTTCCATCTATTCACCTTTGCATGTATACGGAGGAGTATTGAAAATGCCGGATCTTTACAGTATTATCCAGGCTTACGGAACTGTCCCGTCTTTGACCTCCTTTCACCGTCCGATGTTCATCGGTCCGCACCCCGATGATATTGAATTTGGCTGCGGCGGAGTAATCGCAAAACTGAAGGATAGCGGTGTTCCGGTCGTTTTTCTCATTGTCACAGACGGCTCGGCAGGAAGTGATGATCCTTCTCTGTCTCCTGAAGACGTTAGACTGATCAGGGAAGGGGAATCATTGAAAGCGGCTTCTTTTTTGGGCGTCGATTATGTGGAGTTCTGCAGACTGGAAGACGGAGGAGATTACAGCGTAGAGGATGCAATCAAGGCGATGATGCCGTTTATCCTGAAATATCAGCCGGATATCATTTTCGCTCCTGATCCCAAACTGAAGACAGAATGCCATCCGGATCACCTCAAAATCGGAGAGGCTTCCAGAAGGCTGATCAAACTCGTTCCTTACAGGGAAGCGATACGCAGGCATGGAATCGAAATCGATGATGGTGCTGCGCTTCCATCCGGCATAACACTTGCTCACTACTTTACTGATGATCCGAACATTAAAGAGACCATCACAGGTGGGCAATTTGAAAAAAAGATTGGAGCCCTGAAGTGCCATGTCTCTCAGATGCAGGATCCGTCCATCGAACTGATGCTCAACTATTTTTATCTGAAAGCGCAGGAATTGGGGAGAGAGATGGACACTGGCCTGGCAGAAGACTATCAGGTCATTGTGCCACTTTTCCAACATTGCTTTACAGAAGGCATACATCATTAAGGATAGAAAAAGACAGTGCTGAAACGTTCATTCGTTTCAGCACTGTTTTTCTTTGTAAGAATCAACTCTTCAATTGGCGTTCCAGCCAGATCGAACCGATATCCAA
>CAMKDB010000002.1 GCA_946411155.1 uncultured Faecalibacterium sp. | reverse complement strand
CATTCCTACGTTATGTCTCTTACCCCGACGATCCATAAGAAAAACCGGCTAACTCTCGACTGAAGTCACGAGAATGCGCCGGTTATGTTTCAAGAATGGATCTGATGCTTTCCTTCACCGTATTGACAGGGATGATCCCGCAGAGGTAATCGTAATCATACGCCGACAGATCCCCGACACCCACTCCGGTCTCTGCCGGTCCTCCCGGCAGCGGTACCGGCGTGTTCTGCTCCGCACCGCACCCGGAAAGGCAGAACAGGAGCAGACAGGCCAGGATACAACTGATTGTTTTTCTCATATACTTTTGCATCTCTGACTGTTTCCGTCAGAACAGGCGCACCGCTCCTTTTAGAATCGATTCTCATGCCTGGCTGTTCATCGTCTCATATCTTCTCCCCAGACCAGCTCTTCCAGAGAAATGGATTTCTCCAATCCGAGATTCCGCAGGTCGTCCTGTACTTCCCGGTAAAACCGCGGATTCAGGCCAAGGATCGTCAGAACTTTGCTGAACGGGACCTGCTCCTGCCGCAAGAACTCCGCCCATTCGCCCAACGGGCGAACGGGCATCCCATGCAACTGTCCGGGATTGCCTTGCATGGAGGTCACCGCAAATCCCGCAAGACGATCCGTCCCAAAGGTCCGTTTCATGATCCTGAATGATTTTTCTCCCAGTTCCCACGCGCCGTAGATCAGAATCTTCTGCGCCTCCCCCAGCCGTTTCTCAATGGTGTCCGGATGGAAGAATTCCTCCTCCCAGGACTCGCCAGTTTCGATGATTGCTCCCGTTTCCAGAAGTGTCCAGGGATCATACCTTCTGCGGATCCCGATCGCTAGGTCGTTGATATAGCGACTGACCGGCGCCTTTCCCGGATCCACTTTCATACAATGGGGCAGATCTGTTTCGAATGTGACGAAACAGATCTTCTTGCTGAAAGGAAGCGCACAGAACCGTTCCGCACTCTCCGGTTCTTTCGTTGCCATCATGACCATCAGGTTCTCCCGGTTCAGTCTGCCCTTTCTGCGGTTCCAGGCGTCGAGACCTTCTTCTGCATTTCTGCTGTGATTCATGAAGATCTTGACATCGTTGACCTCAAATACCGGGAAGTCGTGCCCGAGATAATCATCGTGATCCATCTGGAGAAATACCGGACTTTTTTCCAGCATTGAATCCAGGTTTTCCAGGAAGTGAAGGTAGCCGCCATCTGTAAAGAACAGATTGATCGTCGGCGAAAGCATCGGAAGATGGAAATAATGATAGGTCAGCCCTCCCCAGCAATAATTCGAAAGGATCGAGATCCTGCTTTTCAGGAGCGCCATGTATCTGGTAAAAGAAAAACCGGGCTTGTACAGCATGTCGGACGGAACCAGCAGTTCCCTGCGGACACCGTGACTTACGACCGAGGCGATTAGATCGTCCGTATAATTGCGCGCACAGATCAGCACCGATGTTGCTGCGGACCATACAGGCTCATAGAACACTGCTTCATCGGGCAATCCGTCCTTAACGAATTCAGCAAGTACTTCCGCATCGCCCGTTTCTACCAGCGCATGGACGACCTCCGCGATCTGCCGGTAGACCCGCTCTTCTCCCCAGACTATGACCTTCTCCATCCTTCTCTCCCCGGAGGTGAACCCCTTCACCCCACTTCTGTTTCTGCCAAAATTATACCATTCTGAACCATTGCATAATAGGTTCGCAGAAAGATATCCCCATCGTTTGGTGAAGATTTGTCTGCCAACGTGTATACAACTTGTATAAAAATGTATTGAAAAACTGCCTGGAGTCTGTACAACGGCGCCAAAAGTGGTATGATGAATATGAGAACAATGTATGGGAAGTCCCATCGGGATCCCGTGGAAAGGACGCTTATGATGAATATTCCTGAAAGTTTTCTGAACAACCAGACCTTTGATTCCCGCGCCATCGGCTTCAACCGTCAGCTGATCCCCAACATGATCCTTGGGGGAAAGTATGAAGGAAGTACGGTCGGCTACAAAGTGTACCCGGACGGAAAAGTGTGGGTCACGCTCTACGGGCCTACCGCAACAGAAGTGAAAGCCGGCTATCCCGCCAATCCCGGCGAGACCGAAGATCATTATGTTGAACTGACAAAGCAGGAAGACGGAATGTGGACCGGCACGATCCAGTATGACGAGCCCGGCCTGAAGCAGCTCATCTTCTTCGTGGACGGCGTCCGCGTCGTCAACCCTCTGGCGCCTATCGGATACGGCTGGGGCTATGGCATCAACTACATCGAGGTGCCGGATCCGGAGCAGGATTATATCCTGATCAAGGACGTTCCCCACGGGACCGTCTCCCAGGAATACTTCTACTCCACCGTGACGGGAGAAATGGAATGCTGTTACGTTTATACGCCCCCGAAATACCGCGACGATCTCGACACGAAGTATCCGGTGCTTTACCTGCAGCACGGCGGCGGTGAGAACGAAGCCTGCTGGATCCATCTCGGCAAGACGAACTTCTCCATGGATAACCTGATCGCGGAAGGCAAAGCGGTCCCCTTCATCATCGTTATGAACAACGCCATGATGCAGGTCAACACCGACGGCAATCCGCATCTGGATACCAGCAAATACAACGAGATGGTCATCAAGGACTGCATCCCGTTCATCGAGTCCCATTACCGTGTCATCGCGGATAAGAAACACCGCGCCATCGCCGGTCTTTCCATGGGTTCCCTGCTCTCCGGCGAGATGATCATGAGCCATTATGACGTCTTTGGTTCCGCTGGTCTGTTCACCGGTTATACCTACCCTGTAGCTCCCGGTTATACCGGCAGAGACCAGACCGAACAGCTGAAAGTCCTGGACGACGCGGAAACCTTCAACCGCGAAGTCAATCCCTTCTTCGGCGCGATCGGCGACCACGAAGTCTCTCTGCCCCTGTTCGAACAGGAGCGTGTGACCTGCCGCGAGAAAGGCATCAATTATATCCAGAAGATCTATCCCGGTTACCATGAATGGAGAGTCTGGAGAGCAGCCTTCCACGATTACGCACAGCTCGTCTTTAAAAACGACTGATCTCTAAATTGACCGGGTCCCGGTCCAGAAGGACCGGGACCTTTTTCTGTCTCTTAGTGCACGGCATCTCCCGTACTCTGTGCATCTCTGTATTTCTGAAGTATAATGTGAAAAATCGGAACGCAGTCGGATCTCCGTATCCCCGCCGTTCCCTCAGTATGGAGGTATTCAGTTGGATATCCGCACGTATCTCAGTTCTCTGAGCCCGAAGCGATGCGCGATGTGTGTCGCAGGGAATGTCATTCTCGGCGCGGGCGTCGCGTTTTTCAGGCTGTCCGCCATGGGGAATGATCCGTTCAACGGTATGAATATGGCTCTCGCAGCAAAGATCGGGATCTCCTACCCGATCCTGCAGATCGCCGTCAACGTGATCTTCTTTGCGATCCAGCTGTTTTTCGGCAGAGACCTGATCGGACTGGGAACCGTTGTGAACGCGCTGCTGCTCGGACATATCGCCGACGGATGCCACACGATGCTCGTGCAGATGATGGGAAAACCATCTTCGCTCCTGATCCGGATCCCGGTCATGCTCATCGGCATGCTGCTGTGCAGTCTGGGTATCAGCCTGTACCAGCGTTCCGACCTCGGCGTTTCCCCATACGATTCCCAGGCACTGATCCTGGACCGCAAGCTGGACAAGATACCGTATTTCTGGTGCCGTATCTTCTGCGATGGTGCGTGCACGCTGATCTGCTTCCTGTCAGGGGGGATCGTGGGACTCGGCACACTGGTCTCCGCACTGGGTTTCGGTCCTTTCATCGATTTCTTCAACAGAACGGTCTCCGATCCGCTGCTGAAGAAATGATATCCATGCTCTCCGTGATGAAACCGGAGATCTCTTTTCCATAGGAGTTCAGAAAATGGCAGAACGCATCCCGTTGCTGGAATACAGCCCGGACAAACAGGCCGTGATCATGCCCGGACATGATGACGTCTACGAACCCTTCCCTTCCAAAGCGGCATTTGCTTTCCTTGGAGATGAAGTCGAGCGCTACTGTCTGGAACAAAACGCCCGTGTCGCAGGCGTGTTCCGGACCATCACGAAAGATTTTCCCGTATATATCCTGGAGCACCGGGGAGAAGAGGTCTGCGTCGTTCAGGCACCGCTCGGCGCTCCCGCCGCCGCCCAGTTCCTGGACTGGCTCGCGGGCAACGGTGTCCGTCGGGTGATCAGTTCCGGTTCCTGCGGCGCTCTGGTCCCTTTCGAAGAGAATGTGTTCCTGGTTCCCTTCCGCGCGCTGCGGGACGAGGGAACATCTTTCCATTATGCTCCCGCATCCCGCTTCATCGGGATCGGCAGTGCCGCGCGGGAAGCGATCCGGGCAGCACTGAAGGAACACGGCCTCCGCTATCAGGAAGTGGTGACTTGGACAACGGACGGTTTTTTCCGGGAAACGAAGGAAAAGGTACGCCGTCGGGTCGAAGAGGGATGTTCTGTCGTCGAGATGGAATGTGCCGCACTGGCAGCTGTTTCGGAGATGCGCGGCCTGACTTTCGGCCAGCTTCTGTACACGGCGGACTCTCTGGCGGATACAGACGCCTTCGATCCCAGAGACTGGGGCAACGCGTCTCTTTCTCCCGCCATGCTGCTGTGCCTGGACGCCCTGTATTACCTGGAACCGTGAACCGGTCTTTTCCGTGAAAACTGATATTATATAAAGGTCCCGGCTTTTGCCGGGACCTTTTCTGTTATTTCTTTTTGGGAACGTGCGTGATCAGGAATTTCAGGTGCCGCCACCCGTCCCGGAAC
The DNA here is from genome assembly GCA_946411155.1 of uncultured Faecalibacterium sp. Lineage (GTDB taxonomy): Bacteria > Bacillota > Clostridia > Oscillospirales > Ruminococcaceae > RUG11783. The sequence continues at coordinate 57,743 of CAMKDB010000002.1, read as the reverse complement.
GTCCGGAGATGCGGTGGTCTGGATCTTCCGTCCGGACTCAGTGTCGTGGGCACTTCCGCGGTCTTCAGCCCGTGGATCGCCGCCATCACCACCATCTCACTGGCATATTCCATCCCCGGCGTCTTCAGCCCAAGCGCCTTCATGGATTCCGTGCGGTATCCGCGAAGTCCGCAATGCCAGTCACCGACGTCGCTTTTGTACAGGACTCTTCCGATGAAACTCAGGACGGGATTGCCGAGATATTTGTGCAGGAACGGCATTGCGCCTGGCGCGATCCCGCCTTTGAACCGATTTCCCATCACAAGTTCATAGCCCTCACGGAGTTTTTCCACAAAAGGCATCAGGTGAAGAAAATCATAACTGTCGTCAGCATCTCCCATGATGACATAACGGCCGAGCGCGGCGTTCATGCCGCCCTGAAGAGCAGCACCATATCCTTTCTCAGGGACAGATACGACCCGTGCGCCGTGTTCTTCCGCGATCTGCTGCGAACCGTCTGTGCTTCCGTTATCCGCGATAAGGACCTCACCGTCGATCTGCGCTTCCTCCAGGAAGCGTTTTGCTTTCTCGATACAGACTGCCAGTGTCTCCGCCTCATTCAGGCAGGGCATCAGGATCGTCAGTTCAGGCTGTTGACTCATATAGACCTCCGGTTTGCCGCAGCAGCGGCGCTGTTATTCGTTCTTTAACAGTGTATCAAATCGCTGCGTTTCAATCCACAGGGACTTTTTCTGCACGATTTCATTGGAAATTATACATTCCGGCATTATCAAGGAATCCGGGATTATAGGCGACCACCACCGTCCGGATCTCCGGATGCTCCAGAAGATAGCTCAGAACTGCGGGATCGCTGCGCATATCCCACAGCGTCAGTTCGTTCATCGTCAGGGAAAGATACGGCGCCACGACGATGGCAAAGGAGTCCTTGATCAACAGAACATTCCCTTCCGGCTGTATCCGGTTCGTGATATGCGCAGGCGCATCGTTTGAATACAGATAGTAATAATATGACGACTCCAGTCCTTTCCGTATAGGATCGGGTGTCAGCCGTTCCGGAAAGGTCAGTATCCCGAATGATCCCTGACGATCGATGTCTTTTTTATCGTTCCAGTAGGTGAGATCGGTCTCGAACAGTGGAGACAGAAGAATAAGATCTTCTTTGGGGCAGAACATGCCCAGTGTTTTTTCACCGGTCTCACCGACCCAGAATTCCTGCCGCACTTCCCGCTCAAATCCGGTTTCATCCAGCACTCCGGTATCCAGGCCGCAGCCGAACTCATCGTTCAGCCGCTCCGCGATCGTTCTTGCGCACAGCAATCCGGCGTCCGTGTTCCAGTGATGATCCGTTTTATAGAAGAAATCGTCATAACTGCCGGAAGTCTGCAGGATCTCCCGCATATCGATATGAGAAATCCCGTCTTCCTCCAGCATGGCGTCCATCCGGTCCAAATTCCAGTTTGTCAGTGTCCTGATGCCGTATCTGCCCATTTCTTCATCCGCCGAATATTTGGGCGGGAGGATCACATAAAGCAGATTCAATTCATGCTCTTCACAGAAATCGCGCAGCTGCAGGATCTGCTTCTCGACTTTCTGCGGAGTATGGCTTCCGCTTGCCGCAAGGATCCTTCCGTCTTCCATGATCAGCAGCCTGACGTCCGGAAAATATGTCTTTCCCCAAAACGCGTTCCACGCCTTGCTGGGAACCAGAACAAGCCTGCGCAGGATCAGGTCGTCATTCAGGTCCGCCTCGTCCGCTGCGGGATCGAAAGAAGGCAGAAAACGCAGCGAGGCCCATCCTGCAAGCAGCATGACCGTCAGAGCAAGGACGGTAAAGATCTTTTTCAGTCTGTTTTCCATTTCCGTCCTCCTCAGAACATCGCGTACAGGAACGGGTCATATCCGCTGTCGACAACGGACGAGACCGCCAGGATCATCAGCATCCCGAGAAAAGCCAGCCTCAATACTTCTGCGAAGGCCGGGCTGCGCTTCGTTATTTTCTCCCAGATCTTACCGAACCACATCCCAGGCAGACCGAGCGCAAGGATCAGAGCAATCAGAAGGTACAGGCCATAGTTCCCCAGAATGAGGGATAGTGCCATCGGGCTTTCTGACCCTGCAGTCCACGCAGCGGGTCCGAACAGCCGCTGGAACATCAGGAGCACTCCCGGCAGATCGGCGCACCGGAAGATCCCGAAATCCAGCACCGCAAACAGACGGATCATCCAGGAATAGGATCTGCGGAGCATTCCGTTCCGGATTTCCGGACGGATCCGGAACCGTTCCAGGACAAGGACCAGCCACCACAGTATTCCCCACAGGACGAACGTCCATCCCGCTCCGTGCCAGATCCCGGTCAGCAGCCAGACCGCGAGCAGATTCCGCACGGTAGCAGGATCGCCTTTCCGGCTGCCTCCGAGCGGAATATAGACATAATCCCGGAACCATTCGGACAGGCTGATATGCCATCTCCGCCAGAAATCGGATCCGGTGACGGCAAGGTACGGATCCCGGAAGTTCTCGGGGATCCGGATCCCGAACATCCGGGAAATGCCGATGGCCATGTCGGAATAGGAAGAAAAGTCAAAATAAAGCTGCATCGCGTAGGCAAACAGTCCGAACCACCAGACCGGTGCGGTAAAGCCGGACGAAAGCGGATTATCGAAGACATATACTGCAGCTTCTCCCAGGGGTCCGGCAATCAGCACCTTCAGGCACAGCCCTTTGCAGAAACGCAGAAAACCCTCCGCCAGATCGTCCAGTGTCCGTTGCCGCGTGCGGAACTGATCCGCCAACACTCCATGCCGTACGATCGGTCCGGAAATGACCAGGGGAAAGAAAGAAAGCGGAAGCGCCACATCAAACGGATTCTTCTCCGCTTTCGAACCGCGGAACACGTCTACTTCGTACGCGATTGCGGCGAATGTGATGAACGAGATTCCGGGTGGGGAGACCGGCAACGCCTTTTCATCCGTCCCTGTCACCGCGCACAATACCGGCCAGATGATCCCCGCGTACTTGAAGAACGCCAGCACGGCGATCTCCACAGATACGGACAGCGCCGTCCATCCCTTTCGTTTCCCCGGCGTTTCAGACCGGTCGATCAACTGCGCCGTCATCCAGCTCCAGATACAGATCCACGCCAGAAAGAAGATGCCCTTTCCCCCGCTGTACCAGTAGAAAAACAGGCTGAGCAGGAGCAGCACCGGATTCCGAAACCGTGCCGGTGTCAGACGGTCCACTAGCAGGCTGTTCGGAAGGATGATCAGCAAAAACAAAAGCGTGGAAAAACTCATACGGATCCTTTATTCCCGGGGCGAGATTCCCCGTTATTTTTTTCAGCAGTCTTTCTGCTTCGCAGCAGCGGCAAAACCGAGAGCACCGCGATCCATTCTCCTCCCAACATCAGGGGGTAGGCAGCGGCAAGATAGAACTCCCGGATCGCAGGGAACGCACTCAGATCCGTGTAAGCGACGCCGGCAGCCGTGACCGCGGCAGTGAGCAGCATTCCCAGAGTCACTGCCAGATGAGGCAGCAGATTCCTGTCCTTTATGGAAAGGAAGAACATGCAGACGCACGCCGCGATGCCGGCGGCAAATATCACCGGATTGATCAGGCGGTAGATCCGGACGATCCACGTGAGGATCAGGCAAAACGGCGCAACGGTCCGGGCAAATTTATCTTCCGCACCGCCCTTGCCGTCCGGCATTACAGAGAGATTTCCTGTCAGGATCTCAAAGGTCCGCGCCACATCGGTGCTGTTCGTCTGTGAGCGCCAAACATCAGGCTCGGCTCCCAAATACCGTATCATATACATGTACGCTTCCCCAAACAGCGGAAAAATGCGGGATTCATATCCATTTCTCCATGGCGAGAGCAGTGCGGAAGGCATAACGGGGATCCTTTCAAGTCCGCTTTCAGGGTCGTTCAGAGCGTTCTCGATCTCTTTTCTGACCGCAGTCCAGAATTCCTGAGATCGGGGCAGCGTATCCGCCTTCCCGGAATTGAACGCACCATATCGAAGAGCCCAGAAAAACCAGCCGTCCTCGATTTCCAGATCTTTTCTGTTCCTGTCTGAACGAGCATATCTCTGGAGTTCCGTTTCGAGTTCCTCACGAATGGAGTCAAGGGAAGGCGATACCGCCATCAGCCGTTCGAGTTTCTCCCGTGTCACACTGACACAGGGGATCTCCTCCTCGTTCTTCACCGAGTAGATCGTCTTCAGTGCGTCAGCAAATGCGCCATCGTCGATCTCCAGCCGCACGGGCACACCGTAGACTGCACCATTGACAGCGGTCAGGATCAGATTTCCTGCCATCAGAGTCAGGAGCGGCACCAGGACCAGCATACAGCGGATCGCACCATCTTTCTTCCGGCACTTCCTGTCTTTCATGCCTCTGAACTGATCCAGTAGGATGAGCAGGGAACCGACAGCAAGAAACGGGAGCATCCACATCGTCTCTTCCCGGGTGTTCCAGCAAGACCAGATCACCAGTCCGGAAAAGACGGGGAGCAGACATTCCCGGGCCCGAAACGGTTCTCCTCCATTCAGGCGCGCGCGGTTTTGCAGATAGATGCCGTAATAGCATCCGAAAAGAAACAGACTTTGCGTCTCCACGATACTGGAGCGGTAGACCCTCTGGAAATTCGTCAGGCAGCTGGAGACAGGGTCGAAAACAAGGACTCCGAAAAGGAGCAGCCTGCCGGTTTTCGAAGGGATCAGGTCCCTGATCTGCAGGACAAAAAACAGGCACGCCGCGGAATGGATCAGATCCGTAGTCATCAGAAGCGGAAGTCCAAGGATCCTGTTCACTGCGAGAAAGAGCGGGTAAAACATGCCCTTCATCAGCACGACGGCACTGTACTGTCCGAGCCATTGTCTGCTCAACAGCCCGGACGCCATCCGGACCATCAGCGCGTCATCCGTCTGATAGCCACGGGGCTGGATCGGCAGCCGCCAGACGAGAAAACCTTTAAAAAGAATCAGCAGCACAACGCAAGACAGCAGAATGAGTTTTTGCCTGTCTCGTTTCTGTTCGGTTTCTATCATTGACTTATCCGCTTTCATTTTTGTTTTCGATGCTCTTTCTTGACGAAGAGATCGCAGTATCTGTAATCCGATCCCAGTGTGCCAATCTGTTTGACCGGGATCTGCAGTTTCCACAGGCAGCCCATCAGCGCGATCTGATCTCTCCTCGACGGCGACGACAGGAACTCCTCCCACCACGCTTCCATGATTCTGATGCACTCAGGATCCATGTGTCTCCGCGCGATGACCGGTGCCTCCAGAAGACCCCAGCCATCCGGCAAACCAAGTGAACGGGTTCGTTTTTCCTGTTTTTTCATGGTTTCTTCCGAAGCCTTATTCTGAATTCTGCAAGCCTCGATCTCCTGATAGACACAGTTCCTGCCTTTATGCAGGAACATGGCGACCGGATACTGTTCCAATGCCGCCGTCAGCGGCGTCAGGTCCGACATGATCTGAACGTTGCTGTCCACATAAACGGAAGCCGTATAATCCGGAAACAGAAGATGCGGATGCATTTTGCACCAGCGGTTGCTTTTCACCGGATCACTGGCATATTCTGCAGGGACTACATTTTTGGGGTCGATCCAAAGCCATTTGCTGTCCGGAGCGATCTCCTGATCTGTGATCAGATAATAATCCACGTTATCCGGCTGGAATCTCGGTTCTTCGATCCAGTCATAACTTCCGAACAGTGCGGAATAGACCGCAATCCGTTCCCTGCTGAAATAAAGATCCGCGCGTTCGAGTGTATTCCCCCTGTCCATACGGAACGGGGAATCACAGCACTGCAGCGATTTGGGAGCGGATTTCTTTCCTCGGCCTGTCTGTTTCCGGATCACCTCCGCGGAAAGCCGGACGACCTCCGGGATCCCTCCGCGTCTGAAACGGCTCTTCAGCGTCTCCCAGCTGGACATCTTCTCCCCGTTGACCGCAGTACCCGGATGCTTTTCTCTGTATGCTGCCTCCTCCAGCTGTTCCAGCTGAAGCAGGATCTCTTCTCTGCTTTGCGCATCTGAAGTAGTTATCATAAATCACTCAAAACGGTCGAGCCATCTGGAGAGCAGATACCGGTCCCGGATTCTGGGATCCACCGGCCTGAATTCCTCCTTCAGAAATTCTCTGAACGTCCTTTCTTCTTTTCCGAGAATATAGATATTATGCGGATCGTAGAAATCCGCTTCCGCGATCTCTGTGGTGTTGGTGATCAGTTTTTTGTTCCAAAACAGCGCCTCCATCGCCCGGAGGGACAGCCCCGCTCCAGGATCCGAGTTCACGTCCAAAAGAACATCCGATTCCCGAACCAGATCCGTGACCTCTCTGTAGGGCATCAGATCCTCGAACAGCCATACCGCCTTCTTCCAGACATTCGGGGGAGAATAGATGTGCAGATCCGTCTCTGCGCCGGCTTCTTCCAGTTCCAGTTTCAGGTCGGCAAGCTGTGTCGATCGTCCCTTTTCCCTTCCGACGAAGAGCACACGCGGATGATCCGTCTTCGGCATTTCATAGTATCCGGAAGCCTCTTCCGCAAGGCAGTCAAAATAGAACTGAGTATTGAGGCGCAGTCCGTATTCTTTGCTGTCACGTGAAGAATAAGTCCAGACTTCCGCAAGTTCTTTAGCTCCTGTGATCAGATGTCCCGGCACCGGATTCCAGTACCAGAGGATCAGCCGTTTATCCGGATGACGTTCCCTGACCCACCGGAGATATCTGTCACTGCATAGACTGTCGAAAACTATGATCCGGTCATCACCGGGTGGACAGACCGGATCCGCGTATAGAAGTGCTTTCGGAATCTTTTTTTGCCGGATACGTCCCATCAAGGCGGCAGTTTTGCTGCGGAAATGATTTGCGTGTCTGACGCCGCTCTGCTCAAAATATGGTCCGAACAACGGTTTTTTCCTCAGGTCGAAATAAACGACCATACATGGCCTCCTGTTGTCAGAATCCCGGCGGCGTCAATAGTCCGGTCCGCCGCTCGTTCCTGTAATTAGGTAAAGTATAATATAAATCGGAAGAAAAAAGATATCCGTCCTCTGCCACTTTCTGTTCGTAATCGTACGGCACAATGTTTTATGCTATACTTTGAGAACAGATTTCTTTTGATTTTATCTCAGAGAGGTTTTCCATGGATACAGCAGTCAGAAAAAAAACGGTCTATTTCGAGGTGCTTCGTGTATGCGCGGTCCTCGCGGTGATCTTTATCCATACCGGTGACGGAGGCTATTCTCTGTTTACCCAGCGGCCGTTCGGCGGAACGCTTTACTTCGCCGATCTGGCCCTATCCATCTTCAGCCGCTTCTGTGTTCCGATGTTCTTTGCGATCTCCGGTGCGCTTCTGCTTCACAGGGACGAACCGCTGAAGGATGTTTGGAAGCGGGTCCTCCGCATCGTTCTGGTCCTCTTTGTGATCTCCCTTCTGTACTGGTTCGAAGCTCTGTCTCAGAACCACGGGACATTTTCTTTCCGGGCATTTTTCCATAAGACCTATTACGATCAGGCACGCTATCATCTGTGGTATCTTTACAGCTACATCGCCTTTCTGATTACATTGCCGGTGCTTCGTCCGCTGGCAAAGAATCTGGAGGACCGCACCTTCCTTTACCTGATTGCGCTTGAGATCCTGTTTGACGGAATCATTCCGATCCTGGATTTCCGGATCAATGTGGGTGAATTCCCGCTCAATCCGAACGCCATCCCTTCCTGGATGTTTGAACAGATTTTCTTCTGTCCGCTGATCGGCTACTACCTGCACCGCAGGCTGAAATATGAGCACGCCAAAAAAGCGCTTCTGCCACTGTGGGCAGCAAATCTTCTGGGACTCGCCGCCTGCTGCTACATGACCTGGTTCAAAAGCCGGATCTTCGGTGTCCGGGGCGACGAGGCACCGGCGGATTTCCATTTCTGCTTCGCCGCTCTCAACTGCATCACACTCTTCCTGACTGCACGCGTCCTCTTTGAGCGCGCACAGCTTCCTGCGAAAGTGGAGGCTCTCCTGACCGGACTCGGCGGCACGGTTTTCGGCGTCTATCTGTTCCACATGTATTTCCTGCGCAGGCCGTGGATCGAAGCCATCTGGTTCGGCCTCACCCGAATGGGCGTCAGTCCCATGCTGGCGGTGACCCTCGAAGTTCTGGCGATCTTTGCTGTCTCCTGTGTGCCCGCTTTCATCCTGAAACAGATCCCGGGAATCCGTAAATTGCTCTGACATCTCCGCAGAATCAGAAAATGCTCTCTCCGTAGAGAGCATTTTTTTATTTCCTTGGGCTTATCCCGGTCTTCCTCCCCTGTTTATCTTCACAATCCACGTCTATTGACCGAAAGCATCCGGTCATAACACCATTTTCGTCAGTGGAATATGCACGGTTCCAATGCCTGGTGTATAATAGTTGCATATCAATGACATATTTTGACTTCAGGAGGAAATCCATGGGCCTTTTTGATAAGAAATACTGCTCGATCTGCGGAAAAGAGATCGGCATGATGGGCAATCTGCTGGGCATCCGGAAACTGGAAGACGGCAATATCTGCAAAGAGTGCAGCGCCAAACTTTCTCCGTGGTTCAGCGGAAAAAAACACACCTCTGTTGAGGACATCAAAAAACAGCTCGCTTACCGTGAATCCAACAAACTCAATCTCAGCCGGTTCAATCCCACGCTCGTAGTGGAAGGAACGACAAAAGTCTTCATTGACGAGGCAGCAAAGACCTTTATCGTCACGCGCAGCAACGACTGGAGCAACTCGAACCCTGACATCATCAGTATCGCCCAGGTTCAGGACGTAACTTATGAGGTGGATGAGGACAGCACCGAGATCTATCAGACCATAGACGGCAAGAAAGTCAGTTACGATCCGAAACAGTATGAGTACGAGTATGAGTTCTACGTCACGCTCAAAGTGAATTCTCCCTGGTTCGACAGCATCCGTTTTGAAGTAGAAGACGGCCCCGCGCCCGAATCCAAAGAGGGCGAAGCCTATTTCAATCTGGAATATAAATGCCGGTCTCTGCAGCATCTGCTCTGTCCTGGCCTCTACTGCGATCCCGCTCTGACTATGGCTTACGAAGCTCCTGCGCCGGAACAGCCCGTCGAAGAACCTGCAGCAGACGAGTCCTGGACCTGCGAATGCGGAACCGTCAACACCACAAAGTTCTGCGGGAACTGCGGCAAACCGAAACCTGTCGTACAGCGCTGGTTCTGTCCCGAGTGCGGCAAGGAGAATATCGGCAAATTCTGCGTCCACTGCGGCACGCCCAGACCCGACTATATCTGAACGCTGCACAGATACAGGGGGCGGCTTTGCCGCTCCCTTTTCCATCCGACCATGACCGGGAGAAAGAGAAATATCAATGAGAGACGAACCACGCATCTGCGTTTCCAGACGGGCGGCAGATGAACTGAAAGCCGGATTTCCCTGGGTCTATGACAGCGAAGTACTGTCCGGTGACTCCGTCGAAGACGGTGCTGTTTGTATCGCTGTAAGCGAGAAAGGCCGCTATCTGGCGACCGGCTTTTGGAATTCCAGTTCCAAACTCCGGTTCCGTGTCCTTTCCACGAACGCCAACGACCAAATCGATGCCGAATTCTGGAAGCGCAAGATCCGATGGGCGATCGAATACCGCATGCGCGTCATGGGTGAAGACTTCCGTTGCTGCCGGATCCTGTTCGGGGATGCGGACAGCTTCCCCGGCATCACGGTGGACCGTTATGAGGACGTCCTCTCCGTTGAGATCAGCTGCCTTGGTATGGAACTTCGGAAAGAGCTTCTGTTCGCCCAGCTGCTGGACGCTTTTACGGAGATCGGTCAGCCCATCTCCGCGATCCGGGAACGCAGCGAAGGAAAACTCCGCGCGCTGGAAGGCATGCAGGATGCCGTCGGCTTCGTCCATCTGCCCGGATATGCACTTACAGAGAAAGAAACGGTCCTCATTACTGAGAACAGTCTTACTTACCGTGTTGACGTCGTGAACGGGCAGAAGACCGGTTACTTCCTCGATCAGAAGTACAACCGCGCCGCCGCTGCCCGGCTTGCTCCGGGACTCCGCGTACTGGACTGCTGCACACACACGGGCGGATTTGCCCTCAACTGCGCCGCTGCTGGCGCAAAGTCCGTGCTGGGCATCGACATTTCCGGCACGGCTGTCGCTCAGTGCCGGGAGAATGCGAAGCTGAACAAGTTGGAGAATGTCTGTTTCGAAGAGCACGATGTCTTCCGTTTCCTTCAGGACATGCTGGCTTCAGGAGAAAAACCATGGGATATGATCATCCTGGATCCGCCGGCATTTACGAAGAGCCGCTCCACCGTCCGCAACGCAGGGAAAGGATATGAGGAATTGAACCTGCTCGCCATGCGTCTGCTTCCCCGCGGCGGATATCTGGTCACCTGCTCCTGCTCCCGTTTCATGACTCCGGATCTGTTCCTGAAAGCCGTTTCGGATGCGGCATACAAGGCTGGCGTATCCCTTCGTCTGATCGAGAAACGCGGTGCGTCTCCGGATCATCCTGTCCGGATCGGCGCACCTGACACGGAATATCTGAAATGCCTGCTTTTCCAGGTCGTCTGACCCGAGGATAATCAACGGTATCCACCCTCCCGGAGGGACTGTGAAGTACGGACACGCGGGATCATCGATAAAGAAGGCAATTCCCGGTGAGCCGCCATGCGCTCGATTAGGCCGGCGTGAGCCTTGACGATTTCGATACCTGTTTCACGGCCTATCTGGAAGCCTACCCCGAAGACGCAGACCGGATCAGCGGCATGAGCAGTTACGAAGACATCCATCAGGAACTGGATCTGACACAGGGCTATCCCATTCTGGAAAATGCAGGCTTTGAACCCGCGCTTGCCGGGCCGGGGGGCCCCGTCAAAAAATAATGCCGATCGGGGCACAGACCCCGCGGGATAAATAACGAAAAACAGGAGGATTTATGAACTTTCTCTCAGAGCATTTGGAATGGGTCCTTGGTGCCGCTGCGGTCATCCTCTTTCTCGTACAGGCTGTACGCGCACTGAAGAAGGCGAAACGCATCGATTCGGAAGGGATCGTCACCGACGCCGTGGTTTCCCGGATCGAGGAGATCTGGGATCCGGATACGTTGTCCTCTTCATACACCACCTATGTCCGCTATATGACCGAAGACGGTGAGACACTGGAAAGTCCTTTGAGCCTCACTGCCGACGTTACGTACGACAGAGGTCAGCAGCTCCGGATCCGCTACGTCCCGGGTGTACGGGACATGGTCCGCCCTGCGTAAAAGATTCAGCCCCGCACGTCCGCATTACCGGGTGCGGGGTTTTCCCTCTCTGCAAGAATGATTAAGAAAATATCGGAGGCCGATCGATGATCCTCACCAAATGCCGGGTTAATCACCTTACAAGCCCTTTGGGGTTCGCCATGGAGAAGACGGTCTTCTCCTGGAACGTCGAAGAAAGCCGCGGGACATGTCAGACCGCCGCGCGGATCCTTATCCGTTCGGATCGTGGTATCGAGGCGGATACCGGATGGGCGGATCTGAATCCGCTCGCTGCTGAGATCCCCGTTGCGCTGCGCCCGCGCACGCGCTATACCTGGACTGTTTCCGTCCGCACTGATGCCGGCGAAGAAGCCGTCAGTGAGGAGCAATGGTTCGAAACCGGAAAAATGGACGAAAACTGGAATGCGCGTTGGATCTCCTGCGACAGCAGCCAGCCGCGCCATCCGGTCTTCGGGACGCAGATCCCCGCGCATCCCGACGCGGTCCGGGCGCGCCTCTACATCTGCGGACTCGGTCTGTACGAGGCCTCTTTCAACGGTCAGAAGATCGGAGATGAATATCTCACCCCTTATTTCAATGACTATCACCTGTGGTGCCAGTACCAGACCTTCGACCTGACGGAACAGGTCCGGGAAGGCGGAACGCTCTCTGTTCTTCTTGGAAACGGCTGGTACAAAGGACGGTTCGGATTCTCCACGGACGCGAAGCCGTGTTACGGATCCGAATGGAAACTGATTGCAGAGATCCGGATCGCGCACGCGGACGGCAGCGAAACCGTCCTCGGAACGGACGGAGACTGGACTGTCCGCCGCTCGTCCATCACCTTCTCCAACATCTACGACGGCGAGCACCGGGACGATACTCTTCCGGAGACTGACCCGGAACCTGCTGTTCTTGCGATGCAGCCCGAAGGTGCCCTTACCGCCAGATACAGTCTTCCGGTCCGCGCTCATGAAACATTCCCGGTGGCGGAAGTGATCCGTACGCCTTCGGGCGAGACCGTTCTGGATATCGGGCAGAATCTTGCAGGAAGTTTCCGGCTTCATGTCCGGGAACCTGCCGGGACAAGGATCCGGCTCCGGTTCGGGGAGATCCTCCAGGACGGGAATTTCTATCAGGACAATCTCCGCTCCGCGCGTGCGGAATATGACTACGTCAGCGGAGGGGAGGCGGTGCTGGAGCCGCGCTTCACTTTCTACGGATTCCGGTATGTAAAGATCGAGGGGCTTACCCATTTCGAGCCGGAGGATTTCACGGCGTTCGCCCTGTATTCGGAACTCACAGACCGGAGCACGCTCCGTTTCGGACACCCCGGCATCGACCGCCTGACAGAGAACATCAGGTGGGGCATGAAATCGAATTTTCTGGATGTTCCCACAGACTGCCCGCAGCGGGATGAGCGTATGGGATGGACCGGCGACGCACAGGTATTCGCTTCCACCGCTTGCTATCTCACCGATCCCATCGTCTTTTACGGGAAATACCTCCATGATATGGCGCTGGAACAGCAAACGGACGGCGGCAGGGTTCCGGACTATATTCCCAACACCGATCTCAGCGGGAACTGCTCCAGTATCTGGGGCGACGCCGCCACGATCATTCCCTGGACGATGTATCTGCATTCCGGAGACCTTTCGATTCTCCGGGACGCCTACCCCTCCATGACTGCATGGGTCGACTATATCACCCGTCTGGACGGGGAAGATCACGGCTGGCGGCGCCATTTCAGCTACGGGGACTGGCTGTCTCTGGATGCGCCGTGGGATCCCAACGGAATGCGCGGTGCCACGGATGAAGCGTTTCTGAACGACGTCTTCTACCGCAAGAGCGCCATGCTGTGCGCCAAAGCCGCGGAATTGCTTGGGCGCGACGCGGACGCGGAGCGGTATTCCGCCCTCGCGGAGCGCATCCTACAGGGCATCCGACAGGAATACTATTCTCCTTCCGGCAGATGCTGCATCCCTACACAGACCGCGGCGCTGCTGACGCTTTCCGAAGGTCTCGCCGACCCAGAACGTGCAAGGGAATTGCTCATGACGCTGCTGGAACGCAGCGACGGCACGCTCACCACCGGATTCACAGGCACGCCTCTGCTCTGCCCGGTCCTGAGCGGGAACGGCATGGAAGATCAGGCCTTCAGGATCCTGCTGTATGAGGAGTATCCCGGCTGGCTTTACGAAGTGAAGATGGGCGCTACCACCGTTTGGGAGCGGTGGAACAGCGTTCTGCCGGACGGCCATATCAGTTCCACCGGGATGAACAGTCTCAACCACTATTCCTACGGTTCCGTTGCCGACTGGCTCTTCGGAGACGTTGCGGGGCTCCGTCCCTGCGAAGACGCTCCCGGTTTCCGAAAGGCAGTCATCGCACCGCGACTGAACTGGCATCTCCGCTCCGCACATCTGGATGCGGACACCGCATCGGGGCGCTATCTGGTCTCCTGGGAACTCCCGGATCCGGAACACGTCTGTCTGTGCGTCACCGTTCCTTTCGGATGCTCGGCAGACATTACGCTCCCCCGCAGCGGGAAAGAACCCTTCACCGTCGGCCCGGGAACCTACCGCTACGATTATGAGCTGACTTCATCCCTGGAAAAGACCTTCTCTACGGATACACCGCTGAGAGATCTTTTCTCCCATCCCGGTGCGAAGAAGATCCTTCGCAGGGAATTCCCGCAGATCCTTCAGCTGACGGATGCCTTCCAGGATTATTCCCTGCGGAACCTGCAGGTCTCCTACATCGAGAAAAAAACAGATGCGGAGCTGGACCGGCTGGATGAACTGTTTGCCTGTCTGTGACACGGGGATTGTGATAAGATAGACTGCAGACCGACTCCAGGAGAGATGAAGGGTGAAAGAAAAAGACCTTTACGATGAACTAGTGTCGTTGACGAAAGACCGGGATCTGTGGAAAGAGCAGATCCCGTTCGTGATTTCTCTTCTCGCCAATGATTCTGTGAGGATCCGGGCAAAGGCGATCTGGCTGCTCGGCGAGATGGGATTGTCCGATCCGTCGTCCGTGGAGGACGCCGTCCCGAAGATCGCAGTTTTTTTCGAGAGTCCGGAACCGTTGCTGCGGGAGCGCGCAGTCAACGCCTTCGGCCGGATCGGAAGAGGGAGTTTTTCCCGAATCGAGCCCTACTGGGCTGACATGTTCCGTTTTGCGTCCGATCCCGATCCGAATGTTCGGCTGAGTTTCATCTGGGCATCGGAGAATATCGCCGTGAACTCGCCTGACATTTATGCGGATCACATGCCGGTCTTTGAAAAACTTCTGACCGACGGAGATGACCGCGTCCGGATGGAGTCGCCGGAGATCTTCCGCGTCCTCGGCAAGCGCAGGCCTGCGTTCGTCACACCTTTTCTGGAAACGCTGCAACGGATCTCGGAGAACGACGGGAACCGCGTCGTCAGGATCCATTGCCACGGCGCTGTCAAAGCGACCGTACGATCACAGGGAGAAGCAACATGAAAAAATATTTCGCACCGCTCATTATGCTGGCAGTTTTTGAGACGGTCGCCGTCACGCTGTGGCTGGCCAAGAACAACATCTTCTACCTCTTTAACTTCAGCTATATCGGCTGTTCGATCGCACTGGGAATGTTTCTTTTCATCCGGAAATACAAATATGCCCGGCGGGTCGTTCAGTTGCTTGTCGGCCTTTACATGCTGGTCTATCTCGGCCTGATCTGCGGGGAAAATATGCAGATCGAGGGCTTCTGGTACTATCTCTTCACCGGTGTTTTCGAAGCGGCGACGATCCATTACGCGGTGGCGAAGATCTTTGGGCCGCTGATCTTCGGGAGGGGATGGTGCGGCTACGCGTGCTGGACCGCGATGATCCTGGATCTGCTTCCCTACAAGACCCCGGCACAGCCCCGGAAGAAATGGGGCTGGGTCCGGTACGTCACCTTCGCTCTGTCGCTGATCTTCGTTTCCGCGCTGTTTCTGGCACATGTAGGCAGCCTCGAGCAGATCATGTTCCGGGCATTCATCATCGGCAATGTTCTGTACTATGCTGCGGGAATCGTTCTCGCATATGCACTGAAAGACAATCGCGCGTTCTGCAAATATCTCTGTCCCGTCACCGTATTCCTGAAGCCCATGAGTTATTTCGCTCTTTTCCGGGTGAAATGCGACAAGGAAAAGTGCATCTCCTGCGGAAAATGCAAGCGCGTGTGCCCGATGGATGTGGATGTCACAGACAATACACGGAAAAGAAAAAACGGAACCGAATGCATTCTATGTATGGAATGCGTGAAGAACTGTCCCAAAGGCGCGCTCTGACAGCGCACTTGCCGTTAACTGCACAAAAAAACTCCGGGAACAGGAAGAAAGCCTGTTTCCCGGAGTCTGTTTTTTATATTAGTTTTCCCTCTTCGACTGTTTGATTGATATTCAGCATGCTAATCTTCTTCCTGTGCAGATCGACCTTCCGGTGCTGCAATCGGTTGGCCGACTCGTGGACACACCTCTGTCCTTATACAGTATGCAGATGATCGCGGCAAATGTCCAGCATTCTTGTTTTCCTGAAGCGGAAGAATCGTTACTCCCGGATCCTCTGGAAATAGGCGACTGTCTCATCCAATCCTTTTTCGATGGGAACTGCAGGAGCCCAGTCCAGTTTTTCCTTTGCCAGTGTGATGTCAGGTCTTCTTCTGGTCGGGTCGTCCTGAGGCAGTTCGCAGAAACAGAGTTCCGAAGCGGAACCCGTCCGCTCTTTCACCATCTCAGCCAGTCTTCGCACCGTGATCTCCGCCGGATTTCCGATGTTGACCGGACCCAGGAAGTCTTCCTCGCTCTCCATCATGCGTACGATCGCCTCCACCGTGTCAGAGACGTAGCAGAAGCTTCGCGTCTGTCCGCCGTCGCCGTAAAGCGTGATCGGCAGATCCCGGATCGCCTGGTTGATGAAATTGGACACGACGCGTCCGTCGTTCCGGTCCATATATGGACCGTATGTGTTGAAGATGCGCACAACTTTGATCTTCGTCCCATGCATCCGGTTGTAATCGAAAAACAGCGTTTCCGCCATCCGCTTTCCCTCGTCATAGCAGGAACGGATCCCGTGCGGATTGACATTGCCGCGGTATGACTCCATCTGCGGATGGATCAGCGGTTCGCCGTAGACTTCGCTGGTGCTCGCCTGAAGGACGACCGCCCCGCATTCATCGGCGAGATCCAGCACGTTCTTCGCGCCGAGCACGCAGGTCATCGCCGTGTGGATCGGGTCTTTCTGATAATAGGGCGGACTGGCAGGGCAGGCCAGATTGTATATCCTGTCCACAGGGACCTTCGGCAGGTCGATCACGTCCGCTTCGATGAAGGAGAAGCCCGGAAATTGCTTCAGTTCCTCCACATTTTCCCTTCTTCCGGAGGAAAGGTTATCCACACAGACCACTTCATCCCCGTTCAGAAGATGCCGTCTGCACAGATGATACCCGATAAATCCGGCTCCGCCGGTCACCATGATCCTCATTGGTCCTCACCCTTTCCGATCCGCTCCCGGATCATCGTTGAACTGATGGATTCAGTATACGGGAAAAACTGGATATCTGCACCCAGTTTGTTCAGTTCTTTCTTCTCCCAGTCCCAGTACGGGTTCCCGGAATAGTCGTCGCCGGAGAAAAAGCAATCGAAAGGCCTCTGGTGCCACTCATGAAGTCTGGAAGTCTCATCGATCAGCACGACCTCGTCCACATAGCGGACAGATTCCAGGATCCGTTTGCGGTCTTCCTGGGAAATGACGGGGTCATGGCCCTTGAATTTCCGCACCAGTTCGTCCGTCAGGACGCCGACCCGCAGGTAATCACAGTGTTCCTTTGCTCTCTGGATGAGGTTCAGATGCCCGACATGATACATGTCGAACACCCCCATCAAAAGACCGATGTGATAATGCTTCATCCTTCCACCGCCTCCCTGATCGCTTTTTCGACCAGTTTTCCGATTTTTTCGTTTACGATCCCGTTCAGATGGGAGGGGACCGCGCCGTATTCGTAATTGCGGTCCGTAAAATAGAGTTCCTGTTCGAATGCGGGAATGATCCGGATCCGTTCGTTTCCGCGCAGGTGGTCGTAGTATGTTTTCAGGATCCGGTTCGTTTCCCTGATCTTTTCAACATCTTCAAACGCTTTCTGATTTCCAGGATCGCCCACGGTCTCACTGAGATAATCCTCCACGGCGATGAGCCGGATCCCCGGAACCGTTTTCCGTATTTCTTCCTCAAAGCGGTTCCAGGCTTCCATCCACAGTTCCGTACAGACGGAGTCTTTTCTTGAGATCCGCTCGTATCCCGACAGATCCGTTTCCGCTCCTTCAAAGGCATCGCTGTCCGTCAGGAAGCGGTCCCGCCACCGAAGCAGATCGAACCGTTCCTCCATCAGGTCGAAGATCAGGAATTCAGGACGGATCTCCTCCAGCAGGTTCCAGAACTGCTGATCCATCTCCCGCCGGACCATGATCTCTCTGTAACGGTTCCTGTGGCTGACTTCCGTTGTCTGGTCCGAACGGAATGCGACGGACGGGACAGCGGAAAAATTGAACCGCCATGCGGGATTCTGCATCAGATCCATATGGGAGAGGATCCTGTTCAGATTGTATCCGCCCCAGACGAAATAGCGGGAATTGCAGGAGTCCGGGAACATTCCCTTCAGGAACTCCTCGTAGTTGGAAGTAAGCACGGAAAAGTCTTCCGCTCTGCGGCGGTGGAACTGCATTGCCAGGATATCGTTGAGCCGGTATTTGACTACGCCTTCCAGCGTCTCCGCGTATTGCGGATACAGACCGAGCCGCCGGAATTCGGAAACCAGATGCTCCATCGCCTCCGTTCCCAGCGTCGGGTTCGCTGCGCCGCCGGCAAGCGCGTATCCGGTCTCTACCAGAGAGTTCTCGCGGAACCGTCTGTACCAGTACAGCGGTTCTCTCACGCTCACGATCCGGTTTGCCAGTGCCAGGATCAGGGCATACACCGCCGGTGACTCGAAGGAACAGGACGGGAAACGCACATCGTTGTCCGTCCAGAGAGCTCTCCTGGAGATCGCTTTATAGGAAGCGGTCGGCCCGTATTTCATGTGCTGTTCACGTGTATAAGGGACGCCCATCCTGCCATAGCAGGCACGGTAGATCTTTTTCCCGGTCCGGTTATCGTAGCGCCAGAGATCGCATTCGGCGAAATCCGCTTCTTCAGCAACGGCAGCCGTATGCAGTTTTTCCAGATAACTCCGGTCCACCCAGTCGTCCGGATCGATGAAAGCGAGGAATCTTCCCCGCGCTTCCCTGATTCCGCGGTTGCGCGCGGCAGCCACGCCTTGATTCTCCTGATCGACCCAGCGGATCCTTGGATCCCTTGCCGCCCATTCGGCACACTTTTTTGCCGTATCGTCTGCGGATCCGTCATTGATCAGAATCGCTTCGAAATTCCTGTATGTCTGTCCTGAGAGACTCTCCATGCACGCGTCCACATAGTCCGCCACATTGTACGCAGGCAGCACCACGGAGATCTCCGGTACGGAGGCAGACTCCGTCATTTCAGATTTTCTCCTTTGCAGGAGCCCGACAGTCTCTTCCCCGATTCCCTGCGCGCGCAGGTATCCGGCTTCCAGCCGGTTCGCATCCCCGAGAAGACGGTCATAGGCGCCGCTGCGCCGCACGACCGCACAGCGGATCTCTGTCACGCCATACAGCGCACAGACGGCTGTCCGGTGAAGGCCGTCGATGATCCGCAGATCCTCATCCACGAGGATCGGTTCCGTCTGGCGGAATCCCTCTTCCTCCACGGACCGGATCAGCGACTTCAGGTTTTCCAGCCGTCGCTCCGCGGTATTCCTCCCGCAGTGCAGGCTCATCAGGCGGAGATAGAGCTCCTGACCGTCCCTGTCGTCCCTCCGGATACTCAGCGCAGCATGATAACGTACCGCGATCCAGAGCGGCTCTTCCGGCTGTGCCTTCAGCAGTTCTGCCAGCGGCAGCGTCTCCTCCCGAACAGGGTGGCCGTAGATCATTTCATACAGATAGGGATAAAGCGGTATCCGCTCATTCCGGACACCGTTCCGCTCAAGAAAGGAACGGATCTCCGGCACCAGCGCGTCATGGACCGCCAGCAGGATCACTTCATCCTCACGGAAAGCATAGTCCGCTGCAGAAAAGACGGGGAATCCGTGAAACGACGGCGCCGCAGGCACGCCGGAAACGAGAAATCCCCGGATCCGGTCCGTCATCTGCTGTTGCTCAAACGCGCACAGCGCCATCTCCGCCACGAAGCCCGTTCCGTACAGCAGAACGTTCCTGCCCTTCAGTTTTTCTTCAAGTCTGTTCAATTAGCACACGCTCACACCCGGATCGCGCTGACCGGGTGACACTTTCTTTCATTTTCGGGAGGCAGTTTCCGGTAGTTTCCGAATTTGAATGTCAGATATTCCTCATAATCCGCGATGCCGGGGAACACCGTTCCCTCAAAAGTCATCGGGATGTCATGCTCGTACCATTTTCGCAGATATCCGTACTGCCGGTTGGGCGTCGGGAACATGAGGATCCGAACCCATGCGGTTCTCTTTTCCCCCGCCCGCCGAATCAATCTGTCCAGAAGGTCAAGCGCATTCTTTTCCGGAACCTTGTCCATCAGCGCGTACAGACTGCGCTTTGCGGCGGAACGGTCCGCGATCTTTCCGACCTTTGCCCAGAGGAGTTTCCGCACCGCGAAGCATTCCAGATTCCATATGGCACGCCCGATGTGACTGTCCGGGACGGAATCCAGCGGAAAGACATCGATGAAGACGCCCTGTTCATAAGGCATATGTTCCTGATGTTCCCTCAGAAACAGCGTATCCCTCATGCGGAGCTTTCCGTAGCCCCAGCGGTATCCCGGCGTATTCCGGTGATCCTGAAAACAGAAACGCTCCGTGTCCAGTTCGGTCCCACATGCAGTCCGGAACCGTTCGTACTCTTCCCGGAGCATCGCCACATCCGCGTCGTCGTCCCAGGGGATGAAACCGCCGTGCCGTACCGCACCGAGCAGCGTACCTGCGATGATCTGATACCGGATACCGCATTTAACGCAGATCCGGTCCACTTCCTTCAGCAGTTCCAGTTCTGTCAGCTGCACCTTGCGCAGCGTCTCGTCATCCAAATGGATCATGTCTTCCTGTCCGTTCCCGCACCGAACCGGATCAGGTCCAGGCTGTTCCCGGAACCATGCACGACCAGCACGTCCCACAGTTCCTGCGTGACGTCTCCGGCTTTCCTGTCCGGCACGAATGCGCCGTTGGGTTTTTTATCCTTGAAGTCCTCCATCTTCACGCATCCTATGGAGATGATGGGGAATCCTTTTCTTCTATAGATCTGATCCGCGTGATTGTGCCCATGGAACCACCCGAGGACCGGATGACCGAGGCGGTTTGCCGTCTGTGCCAGCCGGACCATGGTAAGACCGTTGCGGATCTCCTTGCTCCAGTAGTGGATCTCCGGCAGCGGTGGAACATGGGAAAAGATCAGGAACCGCCAGCCGATCGGCGTCGTCAGAAGCGTCTTCGCAAACCAGACGACGGTCCCGGCATCGAATCCGTACCGTTCCTTTTCTTTCGGGTCGAAGGACGAAAGGAAAATGCTGCGCACTTTCGTCCTGGCATCGTCCGTAAAGGAATTCTTCTTCCCGTCCAGATACAGGGTCTCCCACTCTTCACGTGTAAACGGGTCAGGATTGTTCCGGAAACTGTTGGTGTCATGGTTCCCGACACAGATCCGGAGCGGACAGCCTAGCGAGAGCAGATCCTCCTTCACCTCAAGGAACCATTCGCCGGTCTGTTCGGACGGCATGAGCCCGTCCGTAAAGTCTCCCAGATGGATCACGCCGTCCGGGCAGATCCTTCTGCTGACCGCTTTCAGGTTCCGCAGCGTTTCTTCCCAGTGTCCGCCGGTGGCATAATGGCTGTCTGCCAGCAGCAGATATGCGCGGTCTCCCCGACCGCGGCATGCGCGTACGGTCCTCTCTGTTTCCTGGATCTCCTGCAGAAAATAGGAAGGGATCGGTGGCAGGTGATCCGGTGAACCGGAAAACGTACAGATGTCCTTCAGGCGGATGCCCTCCGCCATCTCCTGCCCATCCTTGCGCCGGACCTCCAGACGGATGTACCCGTCATCTTCAAAAGTCCTGTCCGCATCCGTCCAGTCTTCGGTCTCCTTTTCGGGGCAGATTGTTGTCCAGTTGGACTCCGGGTGATAGGTATAGGTATAGATCAGCGCCGGATCGATCTCGCCGCTGTACCGGTGTATGCGGTATTCCAGATGCGGGGCATTCCAGCGCATCCGCATGCCTGCGCGCACTTCCGCCGGTTCGACATTCGCAGCGACACCTTCCTTTTCCGTCAGGAGACCTGTCTGCGGGTCCGGGGCAACGCCCGGGATCAGGCGCATCGTGTCGCGGAAGCGCGGAGCGCGAAGTTCACAGTAGAGATCCGCGTTGTTGGTGAACAGGTCGGTGACGCCCATCTTGCGCAGTTTCTCCGTATCCTGCCGCACGACAGTACCTTCTTCACCGAAGAAAGGCTCCTGATTGCGGATATTCCATGCCCTGACGGGCAGTCCCAGACGCTCCAGATGCTGACCCGGGACGACTTCCTGTACGAAAGGATGGATCGCGTCTGCCTTTGTCTGCTCCAGCCATGCCACGCACTGGTCGGGAGAATCGTGGAGAATGCCGGTACGCACCGTGGGATCCAGTTCTTTTATGAGTGCGACGGCTTCAGGCAGGAAGGAAGAATAGACGATATGGTCGGAAAGGCCGAACTCCGCCACGAGCCGGAGGATCTCCTCCTCCATGCCTTCATAGCGGACCTCGCTGTTCTTCATCTCGATGTTGATCAGCAGATCGTCTCCGAGGCAATACGGCTTCAACAGTTCCAGTACCTCGCGCATAGTGGGGATCCGTTCCGGTTCCCCTTCCCCGTTCGCGATCTTCAGCTGTTTCAGCTCCTTCAGAGTAAAATCTTTCACGAAGCCGGTGCCGTCCGTCGTGCGATCCACCTTTTCATCGTGGATCACCACGATCTCCCCGTCCTTCGTCTTCTGGATATCCAGTTCGATCCCGGTAATGTCGTATGCGCAAGCCGCACGGAAAGCGGTCAGCGTGTTCTCGGGATACTTATAACTCAGTCCTCTGTGCGCCCAGATATTCATCGCTTTTCTTCTTTCCGCCAAGTCAGATACCGTTCCAGGACGGAACTGATCCAGACCGACTGTTCCTCCGTCAGCACCGGTTTCCCTTCCCCGCGCACCGCTCGGAGAAAAGCGTCCAGTTCATAGCGGAATCCTTCGCCTTCATATTCTTCTTCGTAGACTTCCACCTGGTTGGGATCTTCGTGATGCACCTCGATGCGTACCGGTTTCCACCAGGGAGCCCCGATTTTCAGATAACCTTCGGTCCCGGCGACGGTAAGACTGCCGTCCTTCTTTCCGCCGAGCCCGGCAGTGCCGGAAGCGCAGCGTCCGTCACCGGTAAGGAAATAGCGGGTATATGCGTCCACACCGTCCCTGAAGACTGACCAGAACCGGCATCCGGTCCAGTCCGTGCCCAGCAGCACCGCGGGCGGAAGGAGCAGATATGTCCCCAGTTCCGTCATGCTGCCGCCGTTCTCCCTGTCTGTCCATTCCCGGACGCCGGGCGGCGTCAGGCGTGTGAACGTCGCATCCGTCTCCAGTACCGTGCCGATCGCACCGCTCTCACAGAGTTCCTGGATCCGCCGGAATCCCGGTGCGTACGCTGTCTTGACGGCTTCCATAAGCACACAGGCGTTTTCGCGCGCGAGGGCAAACAGCTCCGCTGTCTGCGAAGCGGAGAGCGTGACCGGTTTCTCACAAAGCACGTGTCTGCCGTGAAGGAGCGCCGCTCTGGCGTACGCATAGTGCGCGGCATGCGGTGCGGCGATATATACCGCGTCCGACCGTTCCAGAAGTTCATTCAGATCTTCTGCAGCATCCATTCCGGAGAACGATGCAGCGAAGCGCTGTGCACTTCCGCGGTTGGGATTGAAGACCGCGCTGAAACAGACATCATCCCGTTTCTGCCCTTCCTTGCAGAAACGGGAAGCGATTCTTCCCGATCCGATGACACCGATCCTTAAGCGATCCATTTTATCCTCAGTCCATGACATAGTACATCGTATGCTGGCGTTCCGCTGTCTTCGCCAGTTCCGCGTCATACCGGAATCCGTCCCTGTATTCGCAGACGATACCGATTCTGTGCAGAAGAGCTTCCTCTATCAGTTCCCGGCTTCCCGGAAACTGTTCCAGCAGGAAAACGAGATCGACCTTCTCCATCCGGGTGATAAATTCCTGCGGACGTTCCAGTTCTTCCATGCCCGCCTCTTCCGTGATCCGTACGCCGTGAGCCATTCCGTACGCCTGAAGCGTTTCCTTCCGTCTTTCCGGCGATCCGACCAGTCCGGCGAGCAGGGCCCTCTTTCTGCCGCGTACCGCAGTGCTGGACACGTGCGGAGTCCGGGGAAGATAAACGATTTTGCAGAATTCACCGAGATAATCGAAAACGCCCTCCCAGTCCGAACCGACCGTGAAGATATCGATCCCCAGTCTTTGGATATCCTCCGCCTTCTGTTTCGCGTGCGTTTCCAGAATGATCTCATCCGCGAGTCCGGTCGCGCGGACCGCTTCCATGCGTTCATCCTGAGACATGACAGACTGCTGTTTTCCGCGCTGCCGGTCGTATTCGTCGGAAGTGACACCGACGACGAGATAATCCCCGAGCGCCTTCGCGCGCTGGAGGAGACGGATATGGCCGACGTGCAGCAGATCGTATGTCCCGTACGTGATAACCTTGGTCATGATTTCCGCACCGGGAGTTTTTCTTCCCGGTGAATCCTTTCGAAAGTACTTAACATTTCTATTATACCCTTATATCGTCGGAAGGGGTACCCCTTCCGTCCATTCCGGCGCGTACTCGGGACAGAGGGAGCGTTTTTGGTGTATAGTGAGAGAGATCATATTATTAGGAGGCAGCCCATGTCAGAAAGTCCGATCCGTGCCCGTCTGGAAACACTGGAAGACCCCGAATACAGGGAATTTCAATTGAAACTGATCCCGGGAATCGATCCTGACCGTGTGCTTGGCATCCGGACGCCGGATCTGCGCGCATACGCGAAACAGCTGCTGCGTACCGGGGAAGCCGCCGGGTTCCTTGCCGTTCTGCCTCACGATACCTTTGACGAGAACCAGCTGCACGCCTTTGTGATCAGCGGGATACGGGATTTTCCGGATTGTCTCGCCGAGGTGGAGCGTTTTCTTCCGTACGTGGACAACTGGGCGACCTGTGATCAGCTGTCCCCTTCCTGTTTTGCCAGACATACGGAAGAACTCAGTCCGGTTCTGGACCGCTGGCTCCATTCGGAGCATGTTTACACGGTCCGTTTCGCCATCGGCATGCGGATGCGCTACTATCTTGAAGACCTGTTCGAAGACCGCTATCCCAGGGAGATCGCCGAGCTGCGCAGCGATGAGTATTATATCCGCATGATGGTCGCATGGTATTTTGCTACCGCATTGGCAAAACAGTACGACCGCATCCTTCCTTATCTCAGAGAGCGCCGGCTTCCGGAATGGACGCACAACAAAACCATCCAGAAAGCGGTGGAGAGCAGACGCATCACCGAGCAGCAGAAGGAAGAACTCCGCAGGCTTCGACTGCCGTCTTCCGGGAGGTGACTATGTACGGGATCTATATCCATGTTCCTTTCTGTATCCGGAAATGCCCCTACTGCGATTTTTATTCCGTCGCAGCACAGGAAGACCGGATGCGCGGATACCTGGATGCGCTGGGCAGCCAGATCTGCTCTTTCCCGCCGGTCAGCGCGGATACCGTTTATCTTGGCGGAGGAACGCCTTCGCTCCTGCCGCCCGAAGCGGTCAGGCAGATCCTGGATCTGCTGCGCAGTCACCACAGGATCGCCGAAGAAGCGGAGATCTCCATGGAGTGCAATCCCGCTTCCGTCACGGTCGAAACACTGAGAGGATACCGGGCAGCCGGCGTCAACCGTCTCTCCGTAGGGTGTCAGAGTTTCCAGCCCGCTCTGCTTGCCCGTCTGGGCAGGCTCCACACCGCTGAGGACGCTGTCAGGACGGTTCTGGATGCTAGGGAAGCGGGGTTTGACAATATCAGTGTCGATCTCATGCTGGGGATCCCCGACGCCACGCCCGAAACGACGCTGCGTGATGCCGAGACGGCCGCATCGCTGCCTGTCGACCATATCTCCGCCTATATTCTGAAGATCTGTGAGGGGACACCGTTTGCCGACGGCGTGGAGGGTATCCCGGATGACGACACCCAGGCTGAGTGCTATCTCACCTTCTGCGGTTATCTGGAACAGCAGGGTTTCCGGCAGTATGAGATCAGCAATTTCACCCGCGGCGGAAAGACATGCAGACACAATCTCAAATACTGGAACTGCGGACAGTGGCTGGGTTTCGGCCCCGGCGCACACATGAGCAACGGTGAAGACCGTTATTCCTACCCGCGCAGTCTTTCCCGCTTTCTGAATGATTACGGCATGCCCGTGTCAGGTGATCCTCTGCGCTTTTTCTCACATGAAGGAACCGTCGACGCGGAAGAAGCGGTCATTCTTGGACTGCGTACGGATAAAGGGATCTCTCTGAAGGAGATCCGCGGGCGGTTCGGCTGGTCTCCGGATGAACGCCAGCGCCGGTTCCTGGACCAGTGCGAGAAAGCCGGATACGTCTCTCAGACTGAAGACAGACTGTGCCTCACCAGGGCAGGTTTTCTTGTCTCCAATTCGATCCTGTCGGAACTGTGTCCCTGACGCTCCTGTTTTTGAAAATCAGAAAAACGCCTCTGCGTGCAGAGGCGTTTTTTATTTTCGTTATTTCTTCTTTTGATTTCCGACGTGCCGTTTCAGCATCATTTCCGGTGCCAGCGTGTACGCAATGCATCGAAGCAGCGTCTTTTTCTGCATTTTCACGCCAAGCACGTCCGCAGTCCGGAACCGGACATGCCGCATCAGATCCCGGTACAGTTCCGGATCCGGATCCTTCTGCAGGGCAAGATCCTTCAGGCCCTCGATGCTGTGCATCACAAGACGCGCCTTCGCGGAAGCGTACGGAAGTTTCGGTCCGCTTCGGAACATGGCAGCGATACGCTCCCAGGAAAGAATATCGTCGTATTTCTTCCGGCTCATCTTACCGTGGCAGGCGGAATCCGGATAGATCATATAACAGTACAGTTCTTCGTCGGTATGGATCACGCTGCCGACCTTTTTCAGGACCTCCGCAGCGAACAACGTATCTTCCGTGACGCTGAAATCGCTGCAGAACCGGATATCTCCCACATCCGCCGTCCTGTAGAGGCCGCCCCACGCGACCCTGTGAGACCATCTGCGGATGAAATTGTACTTTTCCAGCGTGATCTTCCGCGGCTTCTGCTTTTTCCCTGCGTTGTAGGTCTGTCTGGAAGTGTTCTTCTCATCCCGGGCAAGGCAGGTCACGACGGCCGCATCCTTCTGGACCGCCAGTTCATGAAGCCGTTCCACATAATTGGGGCTGGCTAGGTCATCCGAATCCACAAAAGCAAAATAGACGCCGGACATGCGGTCCAAAGCGTAGTTCCGCGTTGCGGATACGCCTGCGTGTTCACAGTCGAAGACCCGGATCCTCGGGTCGATGGCTTCATATTCTCTGCAGATTGCAAGACTCCCGTCGGGGGAAGCGTCGTTGACCAGAAGGATCTCCAGATCCCGGTAGGTCTGTCCACAGATGCTGTCCAGACAGCGTCTCAGTGTTTTCTCTGCATTGTAGACCGGTACGATCACCGAGACCAGATCCTGCTTTTTCTCTGCAATCACACTCAGAGTGCCCCTTGCGTCAATGGAAAAAGAGACCGTTGTCTTCTCACCCAGGACTGCTGCTCCGCGAACCGGTTTCCTCAAAGGTCTGCTAATGCCGCGCAGCATACGGACGCCGCTTCCCAATGGAAGATCATAGCGCAGCATGATCTTGTTTTTTCCTTCCATTTCCGGGAGCCGCATCCGGTCCGGCTCGATGCGGAGGCGGAAGCCCGCGCCGGTATAGTCATAACGGTAGGCGCGGTAATCGTCGGTGCTGATCTCTTCTTCCTGTTCCTCTGAGAATTCCGTTGCCTGGATCTGCTCCAGTTCCACTTCTGTTCTGATTCCGGTGCGCTCGTTCAGCAGATAGGCGGAAAGCGTCATGTCGGAAACAGAGGGAACAGAGATCCGCCTGTAATAGAGCACTCCTTCCAGCAGGATCCGGTCTCCGTCTCTCCGGCATGCCGTGACGAGGGTCTCCGGCGGAAAGTCCCGGAAATCGTACCGTGCATCCCGATCCGGGAAGCGGAAGATCTCATCCGGGAATAGGAACTCGAATCCGCTGTCTGTACGGATGACAGGCGCGTTTCTGTAATTTGTCTTGTTATAGTTTACGGAACGGCGCAGATGATCCATATCTCTCGCGAGCACGTCTTCAGCGATCTGCCTGTAGATGAGGCGGATCTTGCCAAGAGTGCCCGGGCTGATGTTGCGCTCGATGAAACCTGCAATCAGTTCCACATAATCTGCCGCCTGCTCTTCGGGCATCAGATCCAACCGGTTCAGATATCCGATAAAGTCTCCGGTAAGTGCCTTATTCTCCACCTGAAACCGGATCTCGGGATCCTTCACGGTCCCGTCCAGAAAAGACATGAGCCGTTCCAGCATCTCGATCTTGTCCGTCAGGTTCTTGCGCGTTGTGAACTGCTGGGTGATCGACTTGCTGTTTCCTTCACGCACCCGCCAGAAATAACCGGTCTCGCGTACAATGGAAACCTGATTCGCGTAATAGTGCATCGGCAGCGTGACCGGGATGTCCTCGAACAGATAGCCTTCCGGCCAGGTGAATCCGTGTTCAAGATAAAAATCCCGTCTGATCAGTTTGTTCCAGGCAGTGGAATCCGAAGCCAGCTGAGGAGACCGGGTGATGTGCGTGACCCCCTCCGGGATCCCATGGAACGCCCGCTCATGAAGCGGAGAACGGACCGGTTTTTCATCCGTATATTTCGCCACCGCGCACACTGCCATATCGGAACCGTTTGCCTCGGCAGCTTCAAACATCATCTGGTAGATTCCTTTCTCCACCAGATCATCCGAGTCGGCAAAGCAGATATATTTCCCGGTCGCCTGTGCGACGCCGTAGTTGCGTGCGCTGCTCAGTCCGCCGTTTTCCTTCCGGAAATAGCGGAACTGCGGATGCGCCTCGGCATATCGCATGGCGATCGCGGTGCTCCCGTCCGGCGATCCGTCATCCACCAGGATGACCTCCGCTTCCAAAGACCCGATTCCTTTCCGGACGGATTCCAGGCAACTCTCCAGATACTCCTCGACTTTGTAGATCGGTATGATAACGGAAAGATCCATCTGAAACTCCTCTTATGCGTCAGAGACTGTCTTTTCTCCCATTATATGCGAACAAATCCCTGAAAGGTACAGAAAAAGCGATTTATTCGGCGTACAAGCGGGAAGAAAAGGGAACAGCAGGTGCCCGAAAGCACCTGCTGCAACTTTGTCATTGTACTCAGAGTTTCAACTCGTCGTTATCCAAATCCTTGAGGAGATCATCGATGTCCTTCTCAACTTCGTCGACTTCCGTGGAGACCTCTTCCTTCACCTCTTCGAGTTTCTCATCCATCTTCTCGGTGAGGTCTTCGCCCTCCTCCTTGAGCTCCTCGAATTTGGCTTTCGCGGTGTTGACCAGTTCGTTGGCCTTTTCGGTGACCGCGTCCTGAGCGGCCTTGAGGTCTTCCTTCACCGTCTCGGTGAGGGGTTTCTCGGGGGTCTCGAATTTGACGCCGATCTCTCTGGATCCGTTCTCATCCACGGTATTCGTGACTTTCAGGATCCCTTTTTTCTCAAGATAATACGCTGCGCCCGCAGCTGCGGCTGCCAGAGTGGCAAGGTTCAACAGTTTTCCCATTTTTTCTTTCCTTTCTTACTCTTCGCAGAGTGTCTTCAATCCCACAAGGATCATATTGTCCAGACCGCGCTCCCGTTCTTCTTTCGTGAGCGTCTGCTCTTTCACATGAGGGCCGCCGGCGATCGTCATGATCGTCAGAGCCTGCTTGCGGTAATGGGCAGCGACCGTATACAGCGCCGCTCCTTCCATTTCGCTTGCAATGATCCCGAATTCCGCCCAGAGCTCCGGCTTGAAGAAGCGTTCGTCCCTGTACAGCAGGTCATTGCAGATCGTATTTCCGACGTAGGCACGGACATTCATCTCCACGGCCTTGTCATAGGCCTTACGGAGAAGGAAGAAATCCGCGCACGGCGCGTAACTGCCCTGGAACCAGTTATCGTTGAGAGAACTGGTGGTGCTGGTCGCCTGAGAAAGGACCAGGTCGTTGACCTGCATGCCTTCCTTCATGCCTCCCGCCGTGCCGATCCGGATCAGCTGCTCACAGCCGTATTCGGTGCACAGTTCCGTCGCATAAATATGGACGGAGGGAATCCCCATACCGGTCCCCATGACCGACACATCCGTTCCGTTCCATTTGCCGGTATAGCACAGGGCGCCGCGCACCTGGTTGACCAGTTTCGCGGATTCCAGGAATTTCTCCGCGATATAGGTGGCGCGAAGGGGATCTCCCGGAAGGAGGATCTTCTCCGCGATCTCACCCGGTTTTGCTTCGATATGCATGCTCATTGGTCTGGTCCTCCGGGATAAGGGGTCCGCCGGTCAGTCTTATTTGCTGGCCGCGCCGACGATCACGGCGAAATCATTGGGCTTCAGGGAAGCGCCGCCGATGAGGCCGCCGTCGATATCTTCCATGGAGAGCAGATCCGCGGCGTTTCCGGCATTCATGGATCCGCCGTACTGGATGGTGAGCGCATCGGCTACTGCCTTGCTGTAGTTCTCTTCCACCACTTTGCGGATGAAGGCGCAGACTTCCTCAGCCTGTTCCTTGGTCGCGGTCTTGCCGGTACCGATCGCCCAAATCGGCTCGTAGGCGATGACCACGTTGGCCAGATCTTCCGCAGTCATGTTGAGCAGCGCCATCACGACCTGGCGGCACACGAACTCTTCGGTGACGCCGGCTTCTCTCTGCTCAAGGCTCTCGCCGACGCAGATGATGGGCTTCAGTCCGGCTGCCAGAGCAGCGCGGGCTCTCAGGTTGACGGTCTCATCCGTCTCGCCGAAATACTGACGGCGCTCGGAGTGTCCGATAATGACATATTCCACGCCTGCTTCGGTGAGCATACGGGGAGAGATCTCACCGGTGTATGCGCCGCTGTCCTTGAAGTGGACATTCTGAGCGGCGACGTGGATGTTGGTGCCTTTGGTCAGATCCACCGCCACCGCGATGTCCGTGAAAGGCACACCGATGATCACGGTGCATCCCGCGTCTTTCACCAGGGGGATCAGGGACTCGATGAGTTCCTTTGCCTCACTGGCGGTCTTGTTCATTTTCCAGTTACCGGCGATGATTGCCGTGCGTTTTTCCTTATTCATATCCTTCCTCCTGGATCAGTCTTTATCGGTCATTGCGGTGATGCCGGGCAGTTCCTTGCCTTCGAGGAATTCCAAAGAAGCGCCGCCGCCAGTGCTGATGTGGGTGATGCGGTCTGCAAATCCGAGGGAATTCACAGCAGCAGCGGAATCGCCGCCGCCGATGATGGAGGTGCAGTCAGCCTCTGCCAGTGCGCGGGCGACAGACTTTGTGCCTTCGGCAAGCTGCGGGTTCTCGAATACACCCATGGGTCCGTTCCAAACAACGGTCTTTGCGCTGCGGATTGCATCGCCGAACAGTTTCTGGGTCTTCGGGCCGATATCCATGCCCATCTTGTCCGCGGGGATCTTGTCGCTGTCAACGACTTCGGTCTCAAGAACTGCATCGATGGGATTCGGGAATTCGGAGGTAACCACGGTGTCAACGGGGAGCAGGAGCTTAACGCCGTTCTTCTTGGCGCGCTCGAGCATTTCTTTGCAGTAGTCGACTTTGGTCTCGTCCAGCAGGGAAGTACCGATCTCATAGCCCTGGGCTTTGAGGAAGGTATACGCCATACCGCCGCCGATGATCAGTGTATCGGCCTTGTTCAGCAGGTTCTCGATGACGGCCAGTTTGTCAGCGACCTTGGCGCCGCCGAGGATGCAGACGAACGGGCGGACCGGATTCTCAACTGCGTTTCCAAGGAACTCGACCTCTTTGGCCATCAGATAGCCGTTGGCGGATTCCTTGACAAACTTTGTTACGCCGACGGTGGAGCAGTGTGCGCGGTGCGCGGTGCCGAACGCGTCGTTTACGAACAGATCAGCGAGGGAGCCAAGCTCTTCGGAGAAGTTCTCAACGTTCTTCTCTTCCTCTGCGCGGTAACGTGTATTCTGAAGAAGGACGACATCGCCGTCTTTCATGGCTTCAACTGCCGCTTTTGCATTGGGTCCTACGACCTCGTCATCTGCTGCGAAGCAGACATCTTTTCCGAGCAGCTCGGAGAGGCGAACTGCGACCGGTGCCAGGGAGAGTTCAGGCTTTGCTGTGCCCTTCGGCTTGCCGAGGTGGGAGCAAAGGATGACGCGTGCGCCATTGTTGATCAGATACTGAATGGTGGGAAGAGCAGCACGGATACGGGTATCGTCCGTGATTTTCCCCTCTTTCAGCGGGACATTGAAGTCGCAGCGTACAAGGACGCGCTTTCCGCTGACATTGAGATCTTCAACGGTCTTTTTGTTGAATTTTGCCATGTTGGATTCTCCTTTATCGAACGTATTTTTATAGTTCTTGAATTAATGGTGAAATGGGCATGCCTACCCCATTTCTAACCATTGTAATTATAGTATGCCCCCCTGCCATCCTGCAAGGGAGCAGAGGGCCAAGCCGATCCGGAATTCGTGAAATTAACGGAATCTTTATGATTGTACGGAAACCTACAGGAGTCCCGGGATCTCCCGAAGATCCTGAACGCGCAGGTCGATGGGCATGCCGCAGCTGCCGTGGCGGTCTTTCGGGTCGTACAGGCATGTCCGGAGGCCGTACCGGATCGCGCCGTCCATATCCGATGTCAGGGAATCCCCGATCATCAGGACTTCCTCGGGCTTCAGATCCATCCCGTCCAACTCCCTGATCTGCCTGAAACAGCAGTCAAAAAAGGCCTCTGAGGGTTTGGATACGCCGAAGCCCCCGGAAGTGAACAGACCGCGGAACAGTTCCCGTACGCCTGCTTTCACGAGCCGGTTCTCCTGCTGACTGGCAGGACCGTTGCTTGCCACATACATGGGATACAGCGCAGCGAGTTCCTTCAGCGTTTCCTCAGCGCCGTCCATCAGTATCCCGCTGTCGTGCAGCTGCTGTCTGAAGTAGGTCTCGAATGCAGGGCCGTCCGCCCGGAATCCCAGATCCTCGAATATCCGGTTCCACCGGTCCCTGATGATATCTTCAAAAGTGATGACGCCTTTTTCCAGTTCGCGCCAGATGCCGCTGTTAATCACGGTAAATCGCTCAAACATCCACGGCTCGTATTCAGGCAGACCGAATTCCCGGAATCCGCTGCGCATCGTTTCCTTCACATATCCCTCGAAATCCAGTATCGTGTCGTCCACATCCCAGAACAGTGCCCGGATCTCCATCTCTCCACGACTCCTTTCCAAGAAGCCCCCGGCGATGCCGGGGGCAACTGCAGTTACTTAGTTTTTCATTGTCAGCCGACACCGAGATATTCTTCCAGCGTGATCCCTTCCGCCATGATCTGGGCGGCCGCCGTCGTTCCGACATACCGGAAATGCCACGGCTCGTAGTTGAAGCCTGTGATATCTCGGCTTCCCTTAGGATAGCGGAGAATGAACCCGAACCGGGCACAGTTGGCGGACAGCCATTCAAACGCTTTCGTGCCTTCAAAAGACGTGTCCATCAGCGTCTCGGTGTTGTCGGTTTCGTTGACGTCAAATGCCAGGCCTGTCTGATGCTCCGATGTGCCGGGAGGCGCAGTCCAGAATTCCGCATTCGTTTCCCCCACCTGAGCGACCTTCGTCTGATAAAGGCTGTCCTGAAGCTCATAGTTTCTGTATCCGGAAACAAGATACAGACTGATGCCTTCCGCTTCTGCTGCACGGAACATCTCTTCCAGCGCGCCGCTGGCGGTCTCATCCACACCGCCGTAGGACTCCGGTACCGGATGGTCCTTGTTGACGAGGATCACCTTCTCCCCGCCGACCACACCGTACCATACGCCTTCCTCGTCCTGCATCAGCCCGGAACGGGGTACGTCATCCACGAACGGCTGATCCGTTCCGGAGGACTCTTCCGTTTTGCTGCCAACAGGCTGTTTGGGACCGGTGGGAATCATCTCCGTCGGTTCGTTGCCACCGGAGCGTTTTTTCAGGATCGACGTGCCGAGTGCCGCAATCAGGATCAGTGCCATGACTGCTGCCGCCCCGCGGATCCAGCGGTTCTGTCTGCCGACAGATACCTCGGATTCCGTATCGCCGTTCCCGATTGCTTCTGACCCGGTGATCTCCGTTTCAGCACTTTCGGAAACAGGTTCCGTCTCCGTCACGGTCTCCTGTGACGGTGCTTCCTCTGATTCCGTTTCTTTGGTGTCTTCATGATCCTGTTCCTTTATTTCATCCGTTTCCGCTGCGGGAACTAGCGCTTCCTGTTCCGCCGCTTCTTCCTTTACGGAATCAGAGATTACGGAAGCAACTTCTTCAGGATCCGCTTCCGTATCCGTTGCATTCTCTCCGTCGGAGGTCAGCAAAGAACCAGTGATCGTTTCCAGTCCCGCGACCGGATCCGCAGCCGTCTCCGCCGGTTCAGCGGTGATCTGCTCCAGCGTTTTTTTCTCACCCGCATCGGTGCCGGAAGCAATCTCCAATGTGCGGGCGGTCAGGCAGAACGTTTTCCTGAGGATATCCTCCTCTGAGGCACCGTCCTCTGCGCGCACGGCGAGACTGAGTTCCCCGCCTTTCGGAAGCGGGAACCGATAATTGCGGCGTGTGCCCAGAAAACAGATCCGCTGGAACCTGAGGTCATAAATGTCATCACCCGGTTCCATGGACCGGATATCGCCTTCCTCTGCGGAGAACGGCAGGATCTCGTTGGCGGTGATGATTCCGCGGTCAGAGACCGTGCAGAATCCGTCAACGGAAGCGAGTCTCGCCGCATCCAGTCCGAAGGACAGCAGCGTCAGGAACAACAGGACTCCGTCCACAATCGCCATTACCAGAAGCGGACTGATATCGCCGGTATTGGTGTACAGATAGTAAAGGAGCCCGGAAACAGGCAGCGCGCCTGCGAGAAAATAAGTCATGTGCTCCAGAAAACTCTGTCCGCAGACGGAACGGAAGATCCTGTTCTGCTGTGCCTGCGTCAGCATCACCGTGTAAACGGACCGTTCCTTCACGATTTTCGCCGCCCTGCATTCCAGTGCGGACTGAAGGGCTTTTGCCGCCGTGAGCAGTCCGCCCGTCAGACAGAGGAACATCACGCTTTTCCGGTACGGCATGATCATTTCCGGAACGAAGCGTCCGGTATATAGCGCCGCCGCCATGCCCAGAAGGGCAACCGCGAAAAGGCTCCACAGCACTGCGTCTGTGGCGCATCCTCTGATCGTCCTGGCGATATCGCGCTCATAACTGCGCTGCCGCCGCTGCGTGTTGTTCAGGCTCATTCTCTACTCCTTCGATCCGATCTCAGCAACTACAGAATATCGGGTTCTTCCCTTCCAGTCAATTCACCTCGGGTGCGCAGGGATACGAAGCCCTGCTGGCGAAGCGCCTCATAGACGCCGATCGCCACCGAGTTGGAGAGGTTCAGGCTTCTTGCGCTGTCGTCATCCAGCATTGGGAACCGTACGCAACGGTCATAGTGCGCGGTCAGGATCTTTTCGTTGATTCCACGGTCCTCCCGCCCGAAAACGAGATAACATCCATCCGGATAGGTCACGTCGGAATAGATCTTCTGCCCTTTCGTAGTAAAAAAGTACATCTCGCCCTGGTTCTTTTCGAAGAACTCCCTGGTGCTTTCATAATATGTGATGTCCAGCAGATGCCAGTAATCCAGTCCCGCCCGTTTGAGTTTTTTGTCGTCCACCGTGAAACCCATTGGCTTCACCAGATGCAGTCTTGATCCGGTCGCTGCACATGTACGGGCGATATTGCCCGTATTCTGCGGGATCTGCGGTTCCAGCAGTACGATATTGATCATGCCTTCTTTTCCTCCCGCTTTTCCTGCTCCTCCTGCTTAGTGGCTCGTAGGACGTCCAGCACCGCGAAGACGGATTCAATGGGATCCTCACCGTTTTTGACATCGACAGCGAGGTATTTTTTGCCCCTGGCGGAATAGTATACTCTGCCGGGAAGTTCCGCGACGGCATTGCGGATCTGCAGATCGGAGTAATTGTCACCGTAAAGCAGGATCGCCGTTCCCTGTCTGCGGATTTCGTAGATGCCAAGCCTGGCCGCATTGGAACGGGCAGACGAAACGCTGCACAGAAGTTTGACGGGATCCGGAATGGGTCCGAACCGGTCCCGGATCTCCTCCGTGACTTCGTCGTAATCCTCCTTGCATGTGATGTCCGCAATCCGTTTGTAGATGTCTATGCGGTTCTCATTGTCGCTGATATAGTCCTCCGGGATATAGGCAGAAATCTTCAGATCGATCTTGCATTCCTGCTGTGTCTCCGGGGCAGGGAGACCCTGCTCGTCCCTGACCGCCTGTTCCAGGATCCGGATATAAGTATCATACCCCACGTTCTGGATATGGCCGCTCTGCTTTGCAGAAAGCACGCTGCCGGCGCCGCGGATCTGCAGGTCACGCATGGCGATCTTGAAACCGGAACCGAAAGAGGTGAAATCCCGGATGGCGGCGAGACGCTTGGACGAGACTTCCGTGAGGATCTTATCCTTACGGAACAGGAACCATGCGTATGCTCTTCTGCTGGAACGTCCGACACGGCCGCGGATCTGGTACAGCTGCGCCAATCCCAGGTTGTCCGCGTCTTCCACGATAAGGGTGTTGCAGTTGGACACGTCCACGCCGGTCTCGATGATGGTGGTGCAGACCAGAATATCGCACTCCCCCTCGACAAGTTTCTTCCATACGGCGGAAAGCGCTTCCTCACTCATCTGTCCGTGAGCGATCTCCACCCGCGCTTCCGGGACCATTTCCCGGATCTTCATTGCCGTCCGGTCGATGGACTCCACCCGGTTGTGCAGATAATAGACCTGCCCGCCTCTGGCAAGCTCCCGTTTGAGCGCATTGCGGACCGTAGTCTCGTCATACTCCGCCACATAAGTCTGGACAGGATGACGGTCCACGGGCGGATTCTCGATCGTACTCATGTCCCGGATTCCGCTCATAGCCATGTTCAGCGTTCGCGGAATCGGCGTGGCGGAAAGTGTCAGGACGTCCACGTTCGGAAACTTCGCTTTCAGTTTTTCTTTATGAGCTACTCCGAACCGCTGTTCCTCATCGATGATCAGCAGTCCGAGTTTTTTGAATTCGATATCTTTCTGGAGCAGACGGTGCGTGCCGACGGCGAGATCCACGGATCCGTTCCGGATCCCGGCGACTGCCTTCTTCATGTCTTTGGAAGAGACGAACCGCGACAGCATAGCCGTCTTGATCGGGTACGCTTCCATCCGTTCCATCACAGTGCGGTAGTGCTGAAGAGCGAGAATCGTGGTGGGCACCAGCATCGCGACCTGATAACCGTCCGAGATCGCCTTGAACGCTGCGCGAAGGGCTACTTCTGTCTTGCCAACACCCACGTCCCCGCACAACAGGCGGTCCATGGGTTTCTTCGACTGCATGTCCTTCTTGATCTCTTCGCTGCTGCGAAGCTGGTCCTCCGTCTCCTCATAGGGGAAACGAAGTTCGAAGTCCCGCTGCCAGTCCGTATCTTCCGAGAACTGGATGCCCTCCGTCTTCTCCCGCTTCGCGTAAAGTTCGATCAGTTCCTTTGCCATCTCGCGGACGGAACGGTAGACTTTCTGTTTCGTCTTCTGCCACTCGCCGGAATTCAGACGGTCCAGCGTCACCTTCCCGTCGTCTTTGGCGGTGACATATGGGGAGACCATGTCCAGTCCGGTGACAGGCACATAGAGGGTGTCACCGTCCCGATAGCGGATCTTGATATAATCCGCGACATATCCGTGATGATCGATGCGGTGGATCCCGTCGAAGATCCCGATGCCGTGATTGCGGTGAACGACGTAGTCCCCGGGATTCAGGTCCTCCAGACTACCGAAGGCTTCGGAGGCTTTCACCGGCTTCCGCGCCGCAGTTCTTCTCGTCTGCCGGTTCTCACTCGAAGAAGCGATCAGGACGACCTTCAGCGGCATGATCTCGAAACCGGAGGACAGCGTGCCCTCCAGCACCGCGACCTTGCCAGCGGGCGGAAATCCGCCCTGACTCACTTCTGCCGGGATCCCTTCTGCAGTCAGATCCTCACACAGTGCCTTCGCACCGCGGCTCGTTCCGGCAAGGACCGCAGGACGGTATCCCGCATACAGATAGCCCTGCAGATCTTCCTTCAGGACCGACACGGCTCCGCTCCAGCGGGGAACCGCATTGGAGTTGAGGTTCACCACCGCTTCCAGAGGCAGATCGCCGACGCTTCTTGGAAATACGTCGCAGAGGATCCGGTTCCGTCCGGCGGTCATTTCGCCGTAGTCTCCGTAGAAATGACCCTGTTCCCGCGCGTACATCCCGGTCTCCTTCAGGGCTTCCAGGTCATAGGTCGCATGCTCTGTCAGGAATCTGTATCGCTCTTCCAGTTCTTTCGGTTCCGCCAGAAACAGTACCGCGTCAGGAAGATAATCCGGAAGCGTTTCCGGCCGGGGATAGCAGACGGAGAGATACCGGTCGGTGCAGACGGGGAGGATCCCCTCCGCCATCTCACGCATATC
The DNA here is from genome assembly GCA_946411155.1 of uncultured Faecalibacterium sp. Lineage (GTDB taxonomy): Bacteria > Bacillota > Clostridia > Oscillospirales > Ruminococcaceae > RUG11783. Next base: position 19,563 of record CAMKDB010000002.1, on the reverse strand, counting down.
CCGTTCCACCGTTTTTTTCAGCTGCCCTTCCGGCAGTCTGCGCGCAAATGCGCCCATTGCTGCGGCCGCATCCTCACCGAAAGAGATCTCACGCGCCGGAGAAATCTCGCACCGGACACGGTCTACGGTCCTGCGCTGCGTATCCGTCGCAAATTCCGAGATCCGCTCGATCTCATCGTCGAAAAACTCGATCCGGACAGGCATGTCCCTGTCCGCAGGGAACACATCCACGATCCCGCCCCTGTGGGCGTACTGTCCTCTTCCCTCGACACGGTCGCAGCGGGTATACCCCGCAGAAATGAGATCTCTGGACAGCTGTCTGGGATCCGCGGTGCTGCCGGTCTCCAGAACAATACCTCTTTTCAGGTAGATCTCCTTCGGCATCGTCTTCAGGCACAATGCCTCAACGGAACAGCAGACCACCTGAAGCTGCCCTTTCGCGGCTTTTCCCAGCGCAGTCAAACGGGCGATCTCCTCGTCATGGGAGATACCTTCCACATCCAGGAGCGTGATCTCGCGGGAAGGAAGTGCCTCCACCCCGGACATGCCCAGCGCTTTCAGATCTTCCGAAGCACGGAAGGCGTCTGCGTCGTTTTCGCAGACCAGGATCACCGGTCTGCCGGATGCGATCGCGAATGCACCGGCACAGACCGTGCGGTGGATCCGGTGCACGCCGAAAAGTGCGGCCGCTTTTGAGGGCTTTCGCACCGCAGAGATCAGAGACTGGATCTGCTCGCTTTTCGACAGTTCTTCTAGAATCGTCATCTTGTTCCTTTTCCGTTGTATTTACTTTGGGCGAGACCGAATTCCCCGCGAACCATCAGTTCGGCTGCGGCGGCGATATCGCTGTAGCGCGCCCTGACGGCTTCCATATCCGCAAAGGAAGGCCTTCCCAGTACATAATCCACCAGTTCGTCCCCGGTCGGCGCGTCTCCGCCGATACCGATCCGGATCCGGAGAAAACGGTCGCTTCCAAGGCAGGATATAATGCTCTTCAGCCCGTTGTGTCCGCCGGCAGAGCCCTTGTCCCTCAGCCGGATCGTTCCGGGAGCCAGCGTGATGTCGTCGCACAGGACGATTACCTGCTCCGCAGGGATCTTGTAATAGCGGGCGGCCTGGGCGATGCTGTTACCGGACAGATTCATGAACGTCTGTGGCTTCAGCAGGAGGACCTGCTCGTCGCCGAATTTCGCGGAAGCGGTCAGGCCCTGAAACTTGGCTCGGTCCACCCTGACGCCCTTCTCCTGAGCAATGGCATCCAGCGCCATGAACCCCATATTGTGTCGGGTCGCCTCATATTTCATCCCCGGGTTGCCGAGGCCGGCGATCAGCCAGCGAATCCCGCTCTGCTTCCGTTCAAATAGTCTCCAATACATGGTCATCCTTTCCGCACCGCAAGCCCCGGGACGGAGCCGTCCCAGGGTGTGGCAATTTCTGTATATATCTGTATCAGTCGTCCAGTTTCAAAACTGCAGTGAACGCTTCACTTGGAACTTCCACGGTGCCGAACTTGCGCATCCGTTTCTTTCCTTCTTTCTGTTTCTCCAGCAATTTTTTCTTTCTGGTAATATCTCCGCCGTAGCACTTGGCAAGAACGTCCTTGCGCAGCGCCTTGACCGTCTCTCGGGCGATGATCTTGCCGCCTACCGCAGCCTGGATCGGCACCTCGAACAGTTGCCTCGGGATATACTCCTTCAGTTTTTCTGCAGTCTTCCGCCCACGGGTATAGGCATTATCCGCAAAGATGATGAAGGAAAGTGCATCGATGGGCTCTCCTGCAATGAGGAAATCCAGCCGGACGAGTTTGCTCTCCCGGTAGCCCTTCATCTCATAGTCGAAGGAGGCGTAGCCCCTGGTCCTGCTCTTCAACGCATCGAAGAAGTCATAAATGATTTCAGCCAGAGGCAGTTCATAGTGAAGATCCACTCTGGTCTTGTCCAGATACTTCATGTCGAAGAAAGTGCCTCTGCGGTTCTGGCAGAGGTCCATGATCGCTCCGACATATTCCGTAGGTGAGAAGATATGGGCGTCCACCACCGGTTCCTCTGTCAGCGCGATCTGCGCAGGATCCGGATAATCGGTGGGGTTGTCGATGAGTTTCACATCGCCGTTGGTCATGGTGATGCGGTAGACGACACTGGGGATCGTCGTGATCAGATCCAGGTCGAATTCCCGTTCCAGCCGTTCCGTGATGATCTCCAGGTGCAGCAGGCCGAGGAAACCGCAGCGGAATCCGAATCCCAACGCACCGGAAGTTTCCGGCTCATAGGAGAGAGATGCATCGTTCAGCGCCAGCTTGGCCAGCGCGTCTTTCAGCGACTCATAATCCGCTCCGTCCGCCGGGTAGATCCCGCAGAAGACCATGGGCACCGCTTTCCGATATCCGGGCAGTGCTTCCGCACACGGCCGGTCCGAACCCGTGACCGTGTCGCCCACACGGGTATCAGCCACGTTTTTGATGCTGGCGGTGATGTAACCGACCTCACCGGCGGAAAGTTCTCCGCACGGTTCGTGTGTGAGTGCGCGCATGTGTCCGACTTCCACCACCTGGAATTCCGCGCCGGTCCCCATCATGCGGATCCTGTCTCCGGGACGCACCGTCCCGTCGAAGACGCGGATATAGACGATGACGCCCTTATAGCTGTCATACGCGGAGTCGAAGATCAGGCAGCGCAGCGGCGCTTCCGGATCACCGGAAGGAGCAGGGATATCGGTCACAATCCGTTCCATGACCTCTTCCACATTGGTGCCCAGTTTGGCGGAGATCTCTGGCGCATCCTCCGCAGGGATCCCCACGTAGTCCTCCAGTTCGATCTTGCACCGTTCCGGATCCGCGGAGATCAGGTCGATCTTGTTGATGACAGGCAGGATCTCCAGATCGTTGTCCACCGCCAGATAGGCATTCGCCAGTGTCTGCGCCTCCACACCCTGCGTGGCATCCACGATCAGGATCGCCCCTTCGCAGGCTGCTAGGGAACGGGATACTTCATAGTTGAAGTCCACATGTCCCGGCGTATCGATCAGGTTGTACTGATAAGTATTCCCGTCTTTCGCCTTGTAATCCAGCGTCACCGCGCTGGCCTTGATCGTGATGCCGCGCTCCTGTTCCAGTTCCATGCCGTCCAGAAGCTGTCCGCGCATCTCGCGCGACGAAACAGACCCCGTCAGCTCCAGGATGCGGTCTGCCAGGGTGGATTTCCCATGATCGATATGGGCGATGATAGAAAAGTTCCGAATGTATTTCTGTTTGTTATCCATGTACAACAATTATAGAGAAAAGGGATATCGCCGACAAGTTTTTCCCGAAGAATAATTACGCATGGGGATGAGAATACCGGTGCGGGATTCTCCGCACCGGCTTCCTATCGTTCTGGCAGGCGCCGACAGGGCTGTTTAATAATTCTCCGTGTTCACCTCAAAGAAGGACTTGGGATAGGCGCAGACCGGACAGACCTCCGGCGCTTTCGTTCCCACGACGATATGTCCGCAGTTGCGGCATTCCCAGACCTTGACCTCGCTCTTGGCGAAGACTTCCCGGGCTTCCACATTGCGGAGCAGCGCGCGGTATCTCTCCTCATGGTGCTTCTCGATAGCCCCGACCGCACGGAATTTGGCCGCGAGCGCAGGGAATCCTTCCCGCTCCGCCGTTCTGGCGAAATCCTCATACATGTCGGTCCACTCATAATTCTCGCCGTCGGCCGCAGCCGCGAGATTCTCCGCCGTGTTCCCGATCCCGTTAAGTTCTCTGAACCAGATCTTGGCGTGTTCTCTCTCGTTGTCTGCGGTCTTCAGGAAAAGCGAAGCGATCTGCTCATAGCCTTCCTTTTCCGCGACAGAAGCAAAATAGGTATATTTGTTTCTCGCCTGGGACTCGCCGGCAAACGCTGCCTGCAGGTTCTTTTCCGTCTGTGTGCCCGCATAGGGATTCGCTTTTTCCTCGACGATCCGTTCAACCCGATCGCCCTCTGCCCTACACAAGGGGCATACCGCCGGGGCATCGTCCGGCAGTTCAAAAACGGTTCCGCAGACAAGGCATCTGTATTGTTTCATTTTTCCGACCTCTTTCTTCTTTTCTTTGGTGGGTTCGTTGGCGGGGATCTTTTCCAGCAGTTTCTCAGCTGCTTCGGACGGGAATCCTTCCGGTGCGGATGCCAGGATCTCCTCAAGCAATTCATGCGCGTTCGCGCTCTGGGGAAGCATGTATCCGGCTTCCCGCATCAGATCTTCCTCTATGAGGCGTTCAGACTTCTCAACCGCTTTCATCAAGCGGTACAGCCCATCCGCTTCCGTCTTCTCAGCGATTGCCGCAGCCATGCGCTCTTCCTTCGACTTAACTGCAGAAAGGGCATTCACCGCCGCCGTAACGCGTTCTGTCTTCGGCTGCTGGGGAGGCAGCTCCCTGGGCACCATGCTGATCGCTCCGGATGGGCAGGCATCTGCGCATACGCCGCATCCGACGCACTTTTCCGGATCGATGATGCTGTTCTCGGTATCCGTCGCTCCGGTAGGGCAAACGTATAGGCAGAGACAGTCTTTCGTACACAGTCTGAGATTTCTGACAGCTGTCCGTTCCATTTTATCTCCTCCCTTCCGCTTTCTCGAATTTCCATGCCGGGACCTTGCAGACCGGGCACAGCTCGGGCGGATTCTTTCCGATAAAGACAAATCCGCACACGGTACACACCCATACCTCCGTGTCTTTCAGCATATCCTCCCCCTCTTTCAGGTAACGTTCCGCGAGGGATGACAGCATCCGTGTGACCTTTTCGCCCCAGACGCAGACCCGCTGAACACCGCGGTCGCCCTCCTGCTCCGCAACGGATTTGGTTGCGGGATACCGTTCCCGGATATCCGTTTTCAGCAGCGCGGCAAGTTCCTCCAGAGAACTTTCCTGCGGATACGGTGTCACGGAAGTGTAATAATCCGCGATCTGCGCAAACAGTGCGGCCTCCTCCGGCCTGTACTGCTTTTCGCATCCTCTTGCCAGATTGGAGAACAGCGAAGCCAGCTGTCCGGAAGAAAGCTGTTTCAGGTCCGCGTCGGTTTCCGGAACCGGTGCAGACACCGGCTCCGTTTTCACGGGGCTTTCCGGTTCGAATGCGGATTTCGGCGCGCCGCACAGCGGACATTTCCAGGTGTCCGGCAACTGATCGAACGGTGTCTTCTCCTTGGCATCGTCATAGACAAAGCCGCAGATTGAACAGATATAGCGCATATACGACCTCCTTTCAAAAAAGGTCTTTTGCCTTCGCAGGCCGCAGGCCGAAGAAGGATTGTCAAATTCGGACAGGATCGGTTCCGGATGTCGCTCCGCTCCCCTTTCCTTCACCTACAGTGTACCACATGCACTCCGGAAGTTCGTATAATTTCAATCTTTCGGATCAGTACTTTCCGATAGGCGGCTGCACATACTCGGGCAGCGGACAGACATACTGCCCACCGTTTTTTCTCAGCAGTTCCTGCCGTGCCTTTGCAATCAGGTCCGGTTTTCCGAGCGTGTTTACTGCTGCCAGAGCCATGACCTCTGCCGCTTTCAGCATGCCCTTCATTCCGATGGAGGAATTGGAAAGCGCTGTATTCTGCCAGGAGTGACCGACATTCCCGAGTCCTGCCGTCGCCACATGGAGCGTGACGGTCGGAACGGCATACCCCACGTCACCCACATCTGTAGATCCGGATTCATATCTCGTTTCCTTCGGATCAAACGGCCGCGTCACGGAATCCAGCGGCCTTGTGAGCATGGTACGCTCCACTTCTTCCGGATCGATATATTCAGCCAGCTGCTCCAGGATGTTCAGCTGGGTGCTTTTGGGATAAGTGCGGAAGAATTCCCCTGCAAGCCGGTATTCCTCCTGCGTCCAGGACGGCGGACCCGCTTCCACCAGCGCATCCGACATCACGGCTGCCAAAGTCTTGTTCTGGATATAATCCGAGAAAGCCATCGTGATCTCATAGTCCATCGTCGTTCCTGTCATAAGGGCGGCTCCTCTGGCAACGTCAACGACTCTGGTAAACAGTTCCTGCATCTGATTCACCTTCGGTGCGCGGACCTCGTACTTGATCACTGTATGGCTCTGCACGACGTTCGGCGCGGTACCACCTGCGTTGGAGTATGCGTAGTGGATCCTTGCCTGGTCGATCATGTGTTCCCTGAGATAGTTGCATCCTACGTTCATCAGTTCCGCCGCATCCAGTGCTGAGCGTCCGAGATGCGGTGCTCCGCCTGCGTGGGAGGCGATCCCGTTGAAGATGAAATTGGCGCCCATGATCGCGACGCTGGATTTCCCCGGGACTTCGTTTCTGGAACTCGGGTGCCAGGTATAAACGAAATCCACATCGTCGAAATATCCGGCTCTGGCGATGAACTGTTTTGATCCCGCACCTTCTTCCGCAGGGCATCCGAAGAACAGGACTTTCCCTTCGATGCCGTTGTTTTTCAGATAATCTTTCACCGCGACAGCGGCGGCGAAACTGCCGGCACCGAGCAGGTTGTGTCCGCATCCATGCCCGCAGCCGCCGGGAACGATCTCTTCCCGTTCCGGCCTTCCGGCTACCTGGCTGAGCCCGTCCAGTGCGTCGTATTCGCCGAGAACCCCGACGACGGGCTTTCCGCTTCCCTCTGTATAGGAGGCAAGAAATGCCGTTGGAATCCCCGCGATGCCCTTTTCCACGGAAAATCCCTCCGCTTCCAGTGCATTCTCCAGTTCTGCAGCGGACCGAACCTCCGTGTAGGACAGTTCCGCGTATTCCCAGATCTTCTTCGCGATGCGGACGGTCTCATCTGCATTCCGCTCCACATAGGATCTGATCTCATCAAGTGTGCTCATTTTTTCCGTTCCTTTCTCGGTTTTCACATGACCATGCTCAGGAAGCGCCTGGTCTCGGGTTCTCTCGGCGACGCGAACAGAATCTCGGGGCTGCCTTCCTCCCGGATCACCCCGTCGCTGATGAAGATGATACGGTTGGATACGTTTCTGGCAAAACCCATTTCATGGGTGACGATGACGCACGTCATCCCGGAACGCACCAGATCATTGATGACGTTCAGCACTTCCTTTACCATCTCGGGGTCCAGCGCCGACGTCGGCTCGTCGAACAGCATCACGTCGGGGTGCATCGCCAGCGCACGCACGATGGACAGCCGCTGCTTCTGTCCGCCGGACAGTTTTCTCGGATATTCCTTCTCTTTCTCCAGAAGCCCGACTCTGGCAAGCAGTGCCCTGGCTTCTTCCTCCGCTTCCGCCCTCGTGATCTTGCGCTCCAGCAGCGGGGCAAGCGTTATGTTCTCCAGAACGGTCATGTTAGGAAACACGTTGAAATTCTGGAACACCATCCCGATCTTTCTTCTGTATCTGGCGATGTTTTTCTTCACCTGTGTGATATCTTCCCCTTCGAAGAACACTTTCCCCGAAGTCGGCTGCTCCAGCAGGTTCAGACAGCGCAGAAACGTGGACTTGCCTCCGCCGGACGGGCCGATGATGGAGACGACCTCTCCGCGCCGGATCACGGTGGATATCCCCCTGAGGACTTCCAGCGACCCGAAATTCTTCGTCAGTCCCTCTGTCCGGATGATTTCATCAGTCACTTTCCATCAGCCTCCTTTCCAGGATCCGCAGGAGCCACGACAGCAGCAGATCCAGCAGAAAATAGATGATGCCCGCGATCGTCAGCGACTGCAGGGCGAGAAATGTGGCAGACTGCACCGTCTTGTAACTGGTGATCAGTTCGGGAACGAAGAACGTCGACGCCAGGGAAGTCCCTTTAACCGTTGAGATGAATTCATTCCCCATTGCCGGCAGGATATTCTTTACAGCCTGAGGCAGGATCACACGGAGGAACACGTTCTTCTCCGACAGTCCCACGCTTCTCGCGGCCTCCCACTGCCCCTGATCCACTGCGCCGATGCCGGCACGGATGATCTCGGAGATATATGCGGAGGAATTGATGATCAGCGCGCAGATCACCGATTGCGTATCGGTCATACCCAGAGCAGGAAACAGTTTCGGCAGCCCGATCCAGAAAAAATACAGCTGGAGGAGCACAGGGGTGCCGCGCAGCAGTTCCACATATCCTGTCGCCAAAGCGTTCAGCGCTCTTACACGGATCATGCGGAACACAGCGACCAGCAGGCCGAGGACCGTCCCGAAGACCAGCGTGACGGCGGAGATCCAGAGCGTGCCCGCGAGTCCTCTCAGAAAAACGGGGTAAAACTGGATCCATAGTTTGTACGTCTTAACAAAAAACATTTTCTGTTCTCTTTTCTGTTCAAAGGCCGGCAGTACATGCTGCCGGCCTCTTTGATACTGATCGGATTACGACATCAGTCCATGAGGCCCATCGTTTTCGCGTAGGCTTCCGCGTCGTCGTGCCATTTCTGAATGTCCCCGCTGGCAATGACCTCGTCTATGCAGCGGTTCACGCTTTCCATCAGTTCCTCCGTTCCTTCCAGACAAGCTGCAACCCGTGTGCCGGTCAGCTCATCCGATACGTCGAACCGGAAATCGGGGAGATACAGCCCGCCGTTGGCTTCCGCATACAGGCGCGCAGAACCAATAGAGCAGATGCAGGCGTCCGCCTTGCCTTCCGCCACCGCGAGATAGCCGTCCGTCATGGAAGAAACCAGTTTGAATTCCTTTGACTTTCCCACATAGAGGTTGTACATTGCCTCCTGGACCGACCCGCTCTGCGTTACGACGACCACGTTCTGAAGGTCCTCGATGGTTTCGATCTTTCCTTTATCTTCTTCCCGGATCAGAAAACCGTACCCGTCTCCGCCGAACCAGTAGCCTTTGGACATTGCCATCGCTTCCGCCCGCGCGGGAGAATATGCCAGCGCCGATATCGCAAGATCGTACTTTCCTTCTGCGATCCCAGCCAGTACCGCACTGAATTCCAGCGGCACGATCCGGAGTTCCACACCGATGGCGTCCGCGATGTACTGGGCCAGATCCATGTCGTATCCGACATACTGTTCCTGCCCGGTCTTCGAGGAATCGATGAACTCATTGGGGGCGAAGTAAGGTTCTGTGCAGACCTCGATATAACCCCTCTGCCTGATTTCCTCCAGTCTGTTCGTTGGTTCCTGTTTCGCTCCGCATGAGCAAAGCGCGCAGATCATGGCAATTGCAAGGATAATGGCTAATAATTTTCTGATGGATATCATGGATTTCTGTTTCTCTTTCCTTCTTTTTTTCTTTTGTTTAGTTATTTGACTATATGACCATATCATAAACGCTTTAGCGAGTCAATATGCTACCATGCTACTACGATAAAGTGTTTTGTTTTTCCTCCGGATCCTCTTCCCGAAACGCCGGAACCACCCTGCCGGGCTGAAAATGCGTTTATTGATTTTTAATAAATAATCCTCTATCATGGGAGCATGGAAAACAATGAAGAAATGACTACTTTCACTTTCGACCCCGAGGAAGAGCATACCGGTCAAGTCGACCTGCCCGAACCCCTTCCCTCTGAGCCTGAAGTCCCCGAAGCGGAGGAAGCAGAGGAACTTCCTGCCGCTGTTTCCGATGTGCCTGAACCGGATCCCGATCCGGTTGAAGAGCCTGAGGAAACGCCCGTCCTTCACGCGGAGCACAAGGCACCTGATTCCATGACTTCTGCCCGGGAACAAGCGGAACAGATGAAAAAACAGGAGGAAATCCGCAAACGCCGCGCATCCCGCAAGCAGAGCGAGTCCCAGAAAAAGAAGAGGACCCGCCGGATTCTGCTTTTCGTCAGCCTTCTGATCATCGCGTTCATCGTCCTCATCACGTTCCTCGCCAATGTGATCCGTGTGCTTGTCCGCGGCAGGACCGCCAATGTCGGTCCCCTTCCTACCCAGGAAGTCATCGTTCACAAAGTGCCGGTCTACTATGATTACGAAGAGCCGGTACCGGAATCCGCCGCTGTTTCAGATTCCTACTTTGCGGACGCGATCCTGATCGGTGACACGAGGGTCCAGTGCCTTGACCTGTACAGCGTCGGCAATTTCAAGACCCTGCTCTACGGCACATCCATCAACGTCAATAATGCGCTGTCCTATGACTGCGCCAGTTCCGACGGTGTGGACGGCAGCCCCAACGAGAAGCTTTCGCTGAACCGTTACGGAAAGGTCTATCTCACTTTCGGCATCAATGAGCTTGGCTGGAACAACCCTGATACCTTTGCGACCAATCTCCGCCAGTTGGTGGATCAGGTCCGCAGCATGCAGCCGGATGCCGTGATCTATGTGCTCGGGCTCATGCCGGTCTCCGAGAACCGGGACGGACGGACCGAATACATCACCAACGAACGGATCAAAAAATATAACATCCTGATCCAGACCGTCGCCGGCGATACGAAAACCTACTTCCTCGACTGCTACAGCGGTGTCGCCAACGAAGAGGGCTATCTGCCCGCGGAGGATACCAGCGACGGCATCAACCTGCTTGAATCCGGCTGTCAGGTCTGGTACAACTACATGAAGACACATACTGTAAATCCGGAGGATTATTCAAATTGAAAAAACTGTTCACCATCACTCTGATCGCTGTTCTGGCACTTTCCCTCGTATCCTGTGGCGGCAGCTCCGCTTCCGATTTCACACTGGATACCGCTGCGCTCGTCAATGAGCTTCATGGCGCGTCCCTTTTCGTGGATACGCTCAATCCTATTCAGGAAACCGCCCTGTCCAAGGTCGTCGGTGTCTCCACCGATTGCGTTACCTCTTTCACTTATGAAATGGGGACCGGCGTCACCGGTGAAGAACTCGGTGTGATCACCTGCGACACGGAAGCAAATGCCAAGAAAGTTCTTGAAGAAGTCAAGGCACATCAGGAAGACTATATCAAGCAGTACGAGAACTACGCGCCGGATGCGATCCCGCGCATGGAAGGCGCAGTTCTTGAGCAGAAGGGCGTCTATGTGATCTATATTGCGGCCGAGAACAACGAAGCCGCACACAGCATCGTGGACAAATACCTGAAATAACCGCAGAATGAAAAGACCGCTCCCCGATGGGGAGCGGTCTTTTATTTTTCGAATGCAGGCATGCCGGCTGTTTTTTCATCGGAGTCCGAATACTCTGCGTGCCGTCTCACTGGTCACCTCAATGACCTTCTCTGGCGTCTCACCCTTCAGTTCGGCGATCAGATCCACCACCGGCGGAAGCATATCCGAGGTGGAGACCTTTCCTCTGTACTGCGTAGGTGCCAAATACGGGCAATCCGTTTCCAGAATGATACTTTCCAGCGGAACGCGCTCCACGACGGCGCGTTCTTTTTTTGCGTTCTTATAAGTCAGCGCACCGCCGATTCCCAACACCATGCCCAGTTTTACCACTTCGGCAGCCATCTCCGGAGAGCCTGAAAAGCGGTGCACCGTGCCGGAAGGGCGGTATTTCTTCAGCAACTCCAGCACATCTCCGTGCGCGTCTCTGTCATGAACCTGGATCGGCATGTTCAGATCTCTCGCAAGGGCAAGCTGAGCCTCGAACACCGGGATCTCACTCTCTTTCTGCGGTTCCGGATAATAGTAATCCAGTCCGATCTCGCCGATGGCAACGACCTTCGGTGCTTTTGCCAGTTCAGCAATACGCCCAAGCCAGTTCTCGGGCAGCTTTTCGGCCTCCTGAGGATGCACACCGACAGCTGCCCAGACGAAATCATATTTTGCCGCCATAGCGACGGATCGTTCGGAAGACGGGAGATCGCTGGAATTCTCGATGATTCCCACGATCCCGTGTTCTTTCTGCGTGTTCAGCACACGGTCCAACTCGGCGGCGAAGACCTCATCGTCATAATGGGCATGTGTATCAATAATCCCAAAATAATTACTCATATTTTATTATCTGTTCTCCAGTTTCACGATCGCTTCAAGAGCGGTCAGGATCTCTCTGGTCTCTCCGACATAGGACATATCCTCGCCCTCGGAGAAACTGCCGATGGCCTCACCTGTGTCTTCACCCCAGATCACGACGTTGTTCAGAATGCTTGCCGCTTTCATGCCGCGCAGACGCGCGACTGTATAAAGCGTAGCGGTCTCGCAGTCTGCGCCGAGACAACCCTTCCGGCTCCAGTACGCAGCGATCTCATCCGCCTCGTCATGATAGAAACTCTCATGGCTGTGGGCGATGCCAAGATGATATGGGAATCCCTGCTCCTTTGCCGCTTCCACGACGCAGGTCAGGAACTCCAGATCCGCCACGGCGGGGTATTCCGGGTGGACATAAGTTCTGGATGTTCCGTCCTCACGGACAGCGCCTTCACAGAGGATCAGATCGCCGATACCGATCCCCTCCTGCAGCGCGCCGGCGGAACCGATGCGGATCACCGCTTCCACGCCGATGTTGTGCAGTTCCTCCAGTGCGATGCCGACGGAGACGCCACCCATGCCCGTCGACAGGGCAAGGACTTTCACGCCCTTGTAGGTACCGACCGCGCTGCGGTATTCCCGGTTGAACGTCACTTCCTGCGCATCATCCAGGAATTCCTTGATATGCGTCACCCTCCCCGGATCGCCGGGCAGGATCGCATATCTGACTCCAAGTTCTTCGGACAGGTGGATATGGGGCTGTACCATGATCTGTTCCTCCATTCTCAAATATGGTTATCAGCGGATCCGGCTTCCTTCCGGAACACTGTCATCAATGGTAAGAACTTTGACGCTGCCTTCCGCATCGCTGCAGAGGAGCATGCCTTCGCTGACGATCCCGCGGAACGCGTGAGGCGCAAGATTCACGACGCAAGCCAGTTTCTTGCCGATCAGTTCTTCCGGCTTATAATACTGGGCGATACCGGAGACGACCGTACGCTCCCGTTCACCGTCAAAGAGTGTGAATTTCAGGAGTTTATCCGCCTTGGGAACCTTTTCGCAGTTGAGGACCTTCACAACGCGGATCTCATTTGACATGAATGCGTCGATAGAGATCTCGGGAAGATGCTCCAGTTTCGGTGCTTCCGGCTGTTTCTGGGCGTCTCTGATCTTCTCCACCTTTTCCATCACGTCCTTGATATCCTGACGGGCAAACAGGATCTCGGGCTTTTCCGTCACTTTTGTGCCGGATCTCAGCAAACCGAATCTCTCCATCTCCTCAAGGGTACGCGGGGACGTGTTCAGCTGCGCAAGAATCTTTTCAGAAGTCTCGGGCATGAAGCTCTTCAGGAGTGACGCACCGATGGTTATGGCTTCCGCCAGATTGTACAGAACGGTCTTCAGCCTGCCCTGACGCTCCGGATCCTTTGCGAGCTTCCACGGCTCGGTCTCGTCGATATATTTGTTGGAGCGGCGGAAGATCTCGAAGATTGCCGTAAGAGCGTCTGCGACGCGCAGGACATCCATCTTCTCCTGTGTTTTCTTTACCGCTTCAAGAACAGTCTGTTTGACGTCGTCATCCGGATCCTCTGCGGCGCCGGTGTCCTCAAGTACGCCGCCGAAGTATTTGTTGGACATGGCAATGGTGCGATTGACGAGGTTGCCGAGGATATTCGCCAGATCGGAGTTGACCCGCTCGACGACCAGGTCCCAGGTGATGACGCCGTCATTCTCAAACGGCATCTCATGCAGGACAAAATAGCGGACCGCATCCACGCCGAACAGACTTACCAGGTCGTCGGCATAGATCACGTTGCCTTTGGATTTGGACATCTTTCCGTCGCCCTGAAGCAGCCACGGATGTCCGAACACCTGTTTCGGGAGGGGGAGATCCAGGCTCATCAGGAAGATCGGCCAGTAGATGGTATGGAAGCGGATGATGTCCTTTCCGATCAGGTGCAGGTCCGCTGGCCAGTATTTCCGGTAAAGATCATCGTGATTGCCGTCGGCATCGAACCCGAGTCCGGTAATATAGTTGGTCAGCGCGTCCAGCCAAACGTAGACGACATGCCTGTCATCGAAGTCCACCGGGATCCCCCACTTGAAGGAACTTCTGGAAACGCACAGGTCCTGAAGTCCAGGCAGCAGGAAGTTGTTCATCATCTCATTCTTCCGGGAGACCGGCTGAATGAATTCCGGATGTGTATTGATGTGCTCGATCAGACGGTCGGCATATTTGCTCATTCTGAAGAAATAGGCTTCCTCTCTCGCTTTGGTGACGGGACGTCCGCAGTCCGGGCACTTTCCGTCTTCCAGCTGGGAATCCGTCCAAAAGGATTCACAGGGTGTGCAGTACCAGCCTTCGTAATAGCCTTTGTAGATGTCGCCCTTGTCATACATCTTGCGGAACATCTTCTGTACCTGTTTTTCGTGGTACTCGTCCGTTGTCCGCATGAACCGGTCATAGGAGGTATTCATCATGTCGAAGATGTTCTTGATCTCGCCGGCGACCTGATCCACATATTCCTTGGGGGTGACGCCTGCCGCGAGCGCTTTCTGCTCGATCTTCTCGCCATGCTCGTCCGTTCCCGTCTGGAATCGGACATCATAGCCCTGTTCTCTTTTGAAACGAGCAATCGCATCTGCAAGAACGATCTCATAGGTGTTGCCGATGTGCGGCTTCCCCGATGCATAGGCGATTGCCGTTGTAATGTAATAAGGTTTCTGATTCATATCGTTATAGCCTCCAAGCCGATTTTCTACGAATACTATTTTATTGTTTCTCCTGCCCGAATTCAAGAAACCAGCCGTTTATGTTTTCCATTCCTTCCTTCATCCGGGAGCAGAGCGAAAAAAGACCGCGCCAAGCGCGGTCCGCCGGTAATATTCTGCGTTCAGCGGATCAGGGCGATTCCCTCTTCAAGTGTCTCGGAGGAGATCATGCCCACCGAGTAGGTCCGGACGTGTCCTTCCGCGTCGATGAATACCGTCATCGGAATCGACATGACGCCGTAAACGTTCGCCGCGTCATAATCGGTATCGTAATAGACCGGAAAACTGTATCCATTCGATTCGATGAATGACGAAGCGGTCTCTACGGTCTCGCTGGAACCGTCTGTCAGATTCACCATCATAAAACAAATATCGGGATTTTCACTGCACGCCGCATCAAAGTCGGGCAGTTCCGCCTTGCAAGGTGGACACCAGCTTGCCCAGAAACTGAGCACGACGGGCATCCCGCGCATTCCGGACAGCGTGACCTCGTTTCCATCCGCGTCATAGACACGGAAATCCGGAGCCATAGTCTCGTTCACTTGCGTTGTCTCTGTCTCTTCGACGACTTCAGGCGACGCAGGCACGGAGACCGTCTCAACGTCGATGTTTTTTATCAGATCCCTGTATAGTCCTCTCGCTGCGAACAGCAAAGCCGCCAGCAGCGCAACCAGAAGGGCCAGTCTTATTGCTCTGTTCATGTTCAAAATTCACTCCTCAAGTCAGGATCCCGATCAGCCTGCCCATCCATCCGGTCATCATCGCGATGCCCACGAGGATCAGGAGGATTCCGGCGATCTTGTTAAACAGCCCGTAATTATTCTTTACCCAGCGGAACACGCTCTTCAGCTGATCGATAAGCACCGCACTCAGCAGAAACGGGATCCCCAGTCCCAGCGAATACAGCACCAGCATCAGTGTGCCTTTCCCGACAGATCCCTGACTGCCGGCCATCATCAGCGCAGATCCCAGGAACGTGCCCACACATGGCGTCCAGCCAACTGCGAACACAATGCCAAAGAGCACTGCTTTGAAAAACGTCATGTCCGCGGTGTCCGTCTTCCCGACACCACCGCTGAACAGATTCAGCCGGAAAACGCCAAGATAGTTGAGACCCAGAAAAACGACGATGCCGCCCGTGATCATGTCGAGCGCCGTGTGATACTGACGCAGCAGCGTCCCCACCGCAGACGCAAAAATGCCTAACAGGACGAAAACCAGGGAAAAACCCAGCACGAAACCGGAAGCGTTTTTCAGTGTCTTTCCCACAGACCGTTCTCCACCGCCGACGAAGAATGTGATATAGACCGGAATCATCGGCAGCAGGCATGGGGAGAGAAACGTGATGATTCCTTCCAGAAAAACGACCAGATACTGCATGGCATTCCCTCCTTTCCGTTGCTTCCTACCATCATAACTGATTGACAGGCAAACGACAACGTCGTCTTCTCATCAATCTCCGGCGGGTCTATAATAACAAAAAACGGAGGTTTACGATGGATATCGGAGTCGTCGGTGCCGGAGCCATCAGCGGCATCTATCTTCAGAATATGACAAAACGTTTCCCTGGTATCCGCGTCTGCGCAGTCTGCGCAGCGCATCTGGAGAGCGCGCAGAAAAAAGCGGAGGATTTCGGTCTGGACGCAGTAACATACGAGGAGATGCTGGCGGATCCGGAAATAAGTCTGATCGTGGTCCTGACGCCTGTGGGCACACACTATGAACTGATTCGCCGCGGGCTGGAAGCCGGAAAACATGTTTATACGGAGAAAACGATCGCTCAAAGCAGTGCGGAATCAGCCGAACTGCTTGCTCTCGCACGTTCTCAAAGATTATATCTTGGATGCGCGCCGGATACTTTCCTCGGTTCTTCTGTCCAGACGGTGAAAAAAGCACTTGAGGAAAGAATGATCGGAGACGTTCACTCTTTCAGTATTTCTGTGAATCGCTGCAACGACCTGCTCACTGCCCTTTTCCCTTTTCTGCGTCTTCCCGGCGCTGGTGCACTTCGCGATTATCTGGTTTACTATGTGACTGCCCTTGTTTCCCTGCTCGGCCCGGTGGATACGGTCTCCGCATTCGTTGAGACGCCGTATCCGGTACGGTACGGGAAATTCGAGCGGTTCGACAACTATCAGAAACGAACCGAAACGCCCAATGAGAGCGTCATTGCCGCCACTGTGCGCATGCGGAATGGGATCGTCGGTACGATACATGAGAACAACGAGAGCAATCTGGAGGAACGTTCCGATTTTGCGCTGTTCGGGACGGCCGGCATCCTGCTGCTGGGCAATCCCAACAATTTCGGGGATCCCGTCCGTTTCCTGGCACCGCTCCCGTCTTCGGAGAACCCATCCAGGGATCTGGACCCCGTCTCTTCCTATTCGGACAACTGCCGCGGCCTCGGTGTAGCCGAGATGGTTTCCGCTATCACTGAAGGCCGAGCCGCCCGCGCTTCCGGAGACATGGGCCACCATGTGCTTGAAGTTCTGGAAGCCATGGAGACCAGCGCGGCGGAAGAACGTTTCGTGAAGATCCGTTCGGATTTCTCTCTCCCCCCGCTGTTCACCGTTCTCTGACTTAAACAAGAAAATAACAGCCGGCCACCGTTCTTCCGATACGGTGCCGGCTGTTTCTGTAAGAATATGGGATCGGCTTATTCGCCCTCTGTCACAGGCTCCCGGACAGCGACGATATGATAATCCCGTCCGTCACGCTGAAGCTCATAGATCATCTCCTTGACCACCCGCACATCGTCCTGTGACGCTGTAGGGTCGATGGAGATGGATGCGCCGGACTGGTTCTGCTGCATATAGGATACCGTCAGGATCCGCTGGTTTCCGCTGCGCTGAACCGCCGTGATTTGCGGGAAATAGCTGACCGGGATACTGGTGATCGGGATAATGTAGGTCTCCGTCGTCGCGTCATAAGCATATGTCAGGTCGGAGTCCACGATCGTTGCGTGTTCCGGCAGCAGTTCCTCTCCGTACATTTTACTGAAATAACGGTCCACTTCCACCGTGGGGATCATCAACTGCTCATACTCGTTCCGGGTGAATTTCTCCGTGTCCTCCTGAAGCATGACTGCCCAGATCGCGGACTCGACGAGCACGTCGGGATTTGCAGCGCCAACATTCTCAAAGGGGATCGGGTTCAGGATCACCAGCGGGGAGATCAGCGCGGTATACTCCTCCAGGTCATCCGCAGGATTCAGGCGTTCCCGGAGGATCCGTACACCGCCTGTCGCCACCGTGATAATGCCGATCACAGCGAACAGCGTAAAAAGCATCCCTCGTATCTGACGGATCCTTCTGCGCCGTTTCTTCGCTTTATCTGCAGTCTTTTCGCGGCTGTTTGCCATCTCTTGCTACCTCTTATCTGTATGCTCACCGGTACACGACACTGGAATCGGACAGTCTGTCGGTGAGCGTTCTGTGTTCTTTTCCGATGATCAGAAGATCTCCCACAATGGAAAGATCCGATGCCAGTCTCCCGAAACTCTCGCGGAAGATTGCCTGCCACCAGGAGAGATTTCCTCCTGTGCCCGTATCCACGACTTTCAGCCTCAGTGCCATTTTCCCCAGTGTCGCGCCTGCAAGTTTCGTCATCAGGACCCTGTAAAGCAGGATGAACAGATAACCGAAACAGGTCCCCAGAGAAAGGGAAAAGAAGAACGGCCTGGTTACCGCGGTTCCGAACAGATTCCTGCACGCCAGATAACCGCTGACAGAAAGGATCACAGAGACCATACCGTCGATCATCCATGCCGACAGCCGTACCCAGAAACCGCCGGGAATGAATCCCGCCTCCTCATACAACCAGTGCGCCGATGTTCTCCGCGGTGTTTCCGCAGGTTGTTCTATCTGTGCAGGGTATGGGCCCCGCCAGCCATCGGCTGTTTGCGGAACGCCTTGTCCCGTCCACGGAACTTGTACTTCCGTGCCGCCTTGCGAAGCGGGATTTCCAGCAGGGACAAAAGCAGGGATCTGCGCACTTTGCGCCGGGAAGAATGCGCCTTGAGCAAAGGCGTTTTGGCTTTCGTTTTCATTCGTCACACCACCTGTGGGCCGATCATCCTGCAGCATATGCCCGGACCTCGCCGTTTCTTTTCTCAAGCAATTCTTTCAACTGACTCGCTTCGCTCTTCGGAATTGCTTCCATCAGACTGGAGAACAGTCTGGAGAACCAACTCTCTTCCGCAACATAAGGATAATCCTCCGCATCGACACCGAGTTCATCCTCGAATGCCCATAGAGAGTCATCGCATTCGATGATCTCATCGATCAGTCCATTTTCAAGAGCCTGTGTGGCCGTATAGGTTCGTCCATCCGCGATCTTTCTCAGTTCGGAGCGCTTGTATCCTCTGGAAGCCTGGACGATATCCAGGAAACGCTCGTAATGCTCGTCCACGATGGACTGGAAAATTGCTTTCTGTTCCGGAGTCATCTCGTTGTAGATGTTGCCCATCGCCTTGTTTTCCGAAGATTTGATATAGTCGATCTTGACGCCGAGTTTCTCCAGAAGTCCGGAGATATCCTCCATCTCGATATAGACACCGATAGAACCGACGTCAGCCGTCCGTTCCGCTGTGATCGTATCCGCCGCAGCGGCGATATAATAGGCACCGGAAGCCATCACGCTGAAACATCCTGCCTTGATGGGACGTCCGGTGATTTCCTTGTATTCCATCAGTGCCTGATAGATCTTATCGCTGTCATAGACGGATCCGCCGGGAGAATCTACTGCGAGGAAGATCCCTTTGTTGTTATCGTCAACGGTGATCTCATCGATATAGTCGCAGATCGTTCCGGTGGAAAGCGATACTTCATTGCCGAAAATATCATAATACGTTTCGCCGATGGTACCCGTGATATAGATTACAGAAACATAGGGTTCAATTCCGCCGACACCGGAGAACAAATCGTCAAAAAATCCGGAATTGCTGACACCGAGAAAGAAGGTGACCAGCACTGCCAGGCATACCAGAACCACAGCGATCGTTTG
>CAMKDB010000001.1 GCA_946411155.1 uncultured Faecalibacterium sp. | reverse complement strand
AACCGGAAGGCTGTGCGTCGATGCGCACAGCCTTTTTTGTTTCTGTACGGGTCCAAGCCGATTGTTGTCCCCACCTGTCCGTGGTAAGATGGAGGACAGGAATAATCAGGAAAGGAATCGAATCTATATGGATATCAATACCGCAAAACAGACGCTCGACGAGCTGGAGCGCAGACAATACGCTTACCGTCATGCCATGAGCATCATCATGAACGACGCCTCCACCGTAGCTCCGCCGGATAGTTATGAGCCCCGGGGCGTGGCTGTCGGCATTCTTGCCGGAGAGGAATTTCAGCTGAGCACCTCGAAGGAGATGCAGGACGCCGTGGCTTATCTCTATGATCATAAGGAGGAAGCCGGCGAGGAATACTGGCGCCGCGCCGAACTGCTGCGCGAGAAACTGCGCAAGCTCAACGTGATCCCTGTAGAAGAGTATGTTGCTTATCAGCAGCTGATGAGCGATGCCAATTCCGCATGGCGCAAGGCGAAAAAGGAAAACGACTTTCCCGCATTCGCTCCGTTCATTGAGAAGATCGTCGCCACACAGAAGCATTTTGCGGAGCTCACCGATCCCGGCAAAGATCCCTATGACGTGGCACTTGATGCTCACGAGGAAGGGACGAACATGGCCTATTACGATCGTTTCTTTGATGAGATCAAGTCGGTGCTGATCCCCCTGATCGCAAAGGTCCAGGAAAAAGAACGTCCGGATGACAGCTGGCTGACGGGCTCCTTCTCTGTGGCAAAGCAGCGCAGACTGTCCGATACCGTGATGGATGCTTTCCTTCTGGACCGCAATCATTGTTCGCTCGGGGAAACTGAACATCCGTATACCTCCGGGACCAGTTCCAAAGACGTCCGTCTCACGACTCATTACTATGAGCACGATCCCATTGCTTCCGTTTACAGCGTGATCCATGAAGGCGGACACGCCAACTATGAGCTTCATGTGGATCCCCGCTATGATTACAACTGCCTCGGCGGCGGTGCGTCCATGGCGATGCATGAGAGTCAGAGCCGTTTCTGGGAGAACTATGTCGGCAAGAGCAAAGGCTTCATCACCTGGCTGTGGCCTAAATTCGCAAAACTCTTCCCAAGACAGACCGCGGGACACACCGCAGAGGAATTCTACCGCTGCATCAACCTGGCGGAGCCGTCTCTTGTCCGCACCGAAGCGGATGAACTCACCTACTCCCTGCATATCCTGATCCGTTATGAGATCGAGAAAGACCTCTTTGCCGGCAGACTTGCCGTTAACGACATTCCGGAGGCGTGGAACCGCAAATACAAGGAATACATGGGGCTGGATGTTCCCAACGATACCCGCGGATGCCTTCAGGACGTTCACTGGAGTCAGGGCAGTTTCGGTTATTTCCCCACCTATTCTCTCGGCACCGCCTACAGCGCGCAGATCCTTCACCAGATGCGCAAGGAACTGCCCTTCGACGAGCTGGTAGCTGCAGATAACCTGCAGCCGATCATGGACTGGCTCACTGAGCGGATCTATCGCTTCGGCAGTCTCAAAAAACCGGGCACCTATGTGCCTGAGATCACCGGCGAACCCTTCACTGCGAAATACTATACAGACTATCTGACCGAAAAGTATTCTGATCTTTATGATCTCTGATCCGAAAACTGTTCCGGACAAAAAACGGGGCTGTGCACGCACAGTCCCGTTAATGCTTTATTTTTTCAGTTCTGTAACGGTTCTTGAAGACTCAAGAAGCAAAACGCTCATAGAAATTCAGACAGAGTTCCCGGTATCTGTCTTCCTCATGAAAGAAACTGACATTGTGTCCGGCGCCCTCGAAATAATGGATCTCCGTTTTTGATTTGTCCGGATAGGCGTCATACAGGCGCTGCACCATATAGGGAGGGACCTGTGTGTCCGCCGTTCCTTCCAGGAACAGCAGCGGAATCGTTGCCTTTGCCACCGCCTTTTCCGGGTCGGCAGAGTCGAACCTGAATTTTGCGACCAGCTCGCTGATCCTTGAACTCAGTTCCAGGATGAATTTTTTCAAAGGCAGGAAACTGTATATCCGTTCCATTTCCACTGCGTACACTTCTCTGGCACTGGTGAACCCGCAGTCTGCGATTCCGCAGACGACCTGCTCGGGCAGTTCCAGTGCTGATGTCATACATACTGTTGCGGCACCCATGGAAGCGCCATAGATCACAATCCTGCAATCCGGATGTTCTTCGGCCATGAGCCTCGCCCAGATTGCCACATCATGGCTTTCGTTTGCTCCCATGGTAATGAAACGTCCCTCACTGGCGCCGTGCGTACGCTGATCAACCGCAAGCACATGAAATCCGGCGTCATGGAACATCTTGGAGATAAAACCTTCTTCTCCCGCACAGCAGTGATGTCCGTGCACAACGATCGCCAGTTTATGATGATCTTCCTCCGCAGGAAGAAACCCCCCTGCCAGTTTCAGTCCGTCTTCCGAAACGACGGTTTTCCGCTGCAGCGGCTGGGCGTTCCACCACTTGTTGAAGGGACGAGCCCGCTTCCGGTATTCCGTTGCATGCTCGCTCATGGGGACAGGATCATCTCTCTCAGGAACGTAATTCCTGTCATAGTCTTCCCTGCGTACGATTCCCGTTCTGAAGCACAGATAACCAACGCCTAAAAAGAAAATGAGCGCAAGTGTTCCCAACCCGATCAACAGCTGAACCATTACCGTTACCTCGTTTTTAACGTTACTCTTATTGTACGACTGCAGGTCTCCATGTGCAATTTCCGTTCATAGTCTTTTCATATCGGTTATGCTACAATGCAGGATAGAAATGACAGCAATCCTGGAGGTTTCTGATGTTTTCCTATCCCTTCGATCCCAATCTGATCCTGACCAAACGCCGTTCCCTGCGCCGCGAGCTGCTGCAGCAGGAGCATCTTTTGGATAAGAAGATCGCCATTCTGTCCGGCACTACTGTAGGTGAACTGAAATCCGTTCTGGAGATCTTTCTGCTCTCCTACGGGATCCGTCCGTCCTTCTTCGAAGGGGATTACGACCGGTTCTATGAGGATGCCGTGTTCGGCAACCCGGATCTGAAAGCGTTTGGACCGGATCTGATCTGGATCAATACTTCCTATCATTCCATCCGGAATCTTCCGGAGCCCGGAGAGAACGCCGAGCAGGTCAAACGGAAACTGGACGACGAGATGAAACGCTTCCGTGCGGTCTGGGACGGACTGTCTGCCTATGGATGCCCGGTGCTTCAGAACAACTTCGACCTGCCCCGGGTCCGTGTCCTCGGCAATGCGGACGCGTGGCTTCCTTCCGGAAGAGTCCGTTTCGTACGGAACCTCAATGAGGAATTTGCCAGAGCTGCTGAAGCGTCTGCCTCCCTGCTTCTGCTGGACTTTGAGTACGCCTCCTCCTGGCACGGACTGGACTCGTTCTCAGACCCGGGCTATTACAATGGATATAAATACGGCGTTGCGCCGAAATACATACCTTTCGTCGCCTTCGAGGCTGCCAACATTATCAAAGCTGTCTTCGGCAAAAACCAAAAAGCGCTGTTCCTGGATCTGGACAACACCCTGTGGGGCGGCGTCATCGGGGATGATGGCCTGGACGGGATCCGGCTGGGTTATGAATCTCCCGACGGGATTGCCTATGCGGATATGCAGCAGTACGCGAAAGATCTTTCCCGCATCGGAGTCATTCTGGGCATATGCTCCAAGAACGAGGATGATATCGCCCGTTCCGGCTTCTCCCACCCCTCATCTCTGCTTGCCGTTGAAGATTTTCTCTCTTTCCGGGCAAACTGGGATCCAAAGCCGGTGAATCTGGCCGCATCCGCAAAGGAACTCAATATTGGTACGGATGCCATCGTCTTCGCGGATGACAATCCTGCTGAGCGCAAGATCGTACGGGATTCCGGACTTACGGAAGCAGTCCCGGAACTGGATGTTCCGGAACGCTTCGCGGAAACCATCTCCCGCGCCGGCTATTTTGAAGTCGTGTCGCTCTCCTCTGATGACCTTTCCCGGGCACGGATGTACCGGGAAAACCTGGAACGGGAGCAGAGCGCGGCTACCTTCACGGATTACGGCGCGTATCTGTCTTCTCTGGAGATGACAGCCTACCTCGGTTCTTTCCGGGAAGGTCAGCTGGAGCGGGTCACCCAACTGGCGAACAAGACCAACCAATTCAACCTGACAACCCGCCGCTATCAGCCGGAAGAAATGGCTTCACGGGCTTCCTCTGCGGATTACATCACTCTTTCCGGCAGACTTGTGGACAAGTTCGGAGATAACGGAATCGTTTCGGTCATCCTCGCTCAGCGCATAGCACCGGCTGTATGGGACATCGAACTGTGGATCATGTCCTGCCGCGTCTTCAAGAGAGACCTGGAATATGCCATGTTCGATGAACTGGTCCGGCGCGTCCGCGAAGAAGGGGGCACCGAGATCACCGGACGCTATCTCCCCACCGCCAAAAACCGGATCGTGAAAGACTTCTATGCCTCCCTCGGTTTCACAAAGACTTCAGAAAACACGGAAGGCCAATCCGAATGGCGTTTTGTCATTCCGGATGACTACATTCAGCGGAACAGTGTGATCCGCATTGAACACGAAAACGGAGGTGAACGGGCATGAAACGACTAATATCCGCCCTTCTGCTTCTGGCGCTGTCCCTTTCTCTCGTATCCTGCGGAAAGGACCGGGAATACGATCAGCATTACTACAACCATCCTTCAGAAACGGAACCTTCGGACACACCGGCTACCTCTCCTTCTGCTGAGCCTGAGCCTTTGCCCGTTCCCGGGGAAGACGAAAATCCCTATGCGGAAGCGCTGGAAGCCGAGTTCCCATCCTGCCGGATCGAGTGCTCCTACGAAGAACTGCTGGAGATGAAACATCTCGCTTCCGTATTCAGCAATGCGCCGGAGGAGTTCGTTTCCCCCGATCAGCTCTCGGACTCCTGCAAATTCTTCACAGCGGTCAGTTATCTCGGCGACCAGTTTGAGATGCTGGACGACGGATTCACCATGGGTCTTCCGATCACTGCTGTGACCGACGCCGTTTCAGAGGTCTTCGGCCGTGGGGTGGAACTGTCGCCGAACTGGTTCTCCTCCGATTACAGTCCGTTTATGCTGGATACGGAGAACGGCATGGTCCTGACTTACGGAATCGGCATGCCGAACACCTTCCTGTATACCTGGGCTGCGCTTGTGAAGGAAGACGGAACCTATGAACTGTGGATGCTCAACCTGGTCGATCCCCTTTTCTCCGAAGATGAAGAGAATGCGCTGCTGGTGGAATCAGGAAACGGCGATGCCGTGCCGATCGACCTTGTGGAAAATATCGCAAAACAGATGCAGACCAACGTCTACACGTTCTCAAAAGGTGAAAACGGACTCTGTCTGACCGGCTTCCGTTATGAAAACTATAAAGGAGTCTCCAATTTCCTCTCGTACGATACCAATCCATTCTGACAGAAAACAGAACACAGGAAAAACTGCCCCGGATCCGCACGGTTCCGGGGCAGTTTGTTTTTCAGTTCAGAATTTACCCTTCCGGATCATGGAATCCAGCCAGGCTTCGCTCTTCTCCTCAGCGGACATTGCTCTTTCCTTCTCTGCCGTTTCCTTTGCCACATCCTTCAGGTACCGTTCGTTCGTCTCCCGGATATGATTCTCGATCCGTTTTGCGATCTCATCCTTATATGGCATCCACTTCTCCACCAGTTCAGCGAAGGCAGTGGCATTGCAAATGCGTGTGTTTGAACGGGAAAATCTTTCAATACTGTAATCGGGATATCTTTTTTCCTTGATTTCCGGCGGAATAACGTCGTTGCAGAAATTGTAACTGCTCCTGCCCTCATACATTTCCCGCCCGGTAAAGAACTCGATAATCTTCCCGTCTTCTCTGTAGAGCAGCAGCGGGACATCAACATCTTCACGTTTTGTCTTCGTGACATCCACATACTTGAATTTCCCGAACAGCGTTTTCCGGGTCTCCGTTGTAGTCCGTGTCACAGGCATATTGATCTTCCCCAAAATTCTGCCGGCATTCCGGCATTCGACATAGATCCTCTCACTCATTTCTTTTTTCCCTCTCTCCGATCCATCGGTCAATCTTTTTCTTGTGTTTCAGTTCTTCCAGCCAGAGTCCGCTTTCCTTGAGAAACCGATCGTAGGTTAGAAGTCCGGCGTCTGCCGGCAGGAATGCGTCCTCCCGCAAAAGGCAGGGACCGTTTTCTGCTATTGTAGACTGTATACTGTCCGCCAGCGCTTCCGCACCGTGTTTTCTCAGGAAACAAAGATACCGCCGTTTCCATTCGGGAGAAAACGAATAGAAATCGAAACCGTCCAGCATCAGTTCCAGCCCGAGCGCGCATAATCCCAGAATATCCGTATCTCTGGAGATCCGGATATGTCCGTCGCTGCCGCGGTATCGTTCCGGCAGTTCGTCCAGCAGGATCTCCTGCGGGCAGGACAATCCGAGACCGTCCGGATCCGCGATCCGGATTGCATCCCCGCACACCAGAAGATTGTTTCCGTGAACATCTCCCCAGACCAGATCCACGGGGAACCGTCTGAGTGCGTCCGCGGCTTTCTCCAGGAAGCGCATTTTATCGCCGACAGAGATCCCCGGATCCGTGCGGACCTCAGTCCATGTCCTTCCGTCTGCCCACGGCATCTCAAATCCGGCGACTTTTCCGTTTTCCATTAGGATTCGGGTAGGAAGAATCAGTTCCGGCACCGTCTCCAGATCCTGCCGATGGGAGAGTGCCAGAATTACCGCGGTGTTGCTTTCCGCGTTTTCTGTATAGATCTTGCGTACTGTTCCTTCCTTCAGGAACAGACGTGAGTTGGCGTTGAAGTTTCCTTCCTGGGATAACTCTATCCAGTTGTCGATCAGACACTCCTTCAGATATCCGCCGCACGCTTCCATGAGTCATCCTTTGAAAAGGACACGGATCCCATCCGGCATCCGTGTCCCTTGGTTTTACTTGGATCACAGGGTAAGATTGATCGTCTCTTCCCCGTTCTTGATCTCGGTCTCGTCGTTCGACATCAGACCATCTCGCTGCATCGCCATTTTCATGGCTTCCATCTCAACGGAGAGATCCAGTTTGTCATCGTCAAACAGACTCTTATACAGTTTTTCCAGCGCGGTCTTGATCTCTTTCAGATAGGTCAGGACCTTTTCCGTCATTTTTTCATCCGGGACGCCGCTCTTCTCGATCTTCTCGTACTTGGTTACGATGGTGCCGAGAGAAGGCAGATAATAGTTCCAGAACTGACGGGCAGTCGGAATCTGTTTCACGTTCTTCCGCAGAGCACCGAGGATGCGATCCGCTTCCTCGCACACATCATTGCCCGCGGAGCGGATCTCGCTGTTACTGATGCGGGCCACGCGGCCGCGAAGTGCGATCAGGCTCGCTTTTGCATTGTTGAGAACCGTTGCGTTCTCTGCGTCCAGCGCCTCAAGTCCCTCTTCAGCCGCCTTCTCCTCTTTCTCCTTGTTGTTGGAGCGGAAGGAGATGATCATGAGGGCGACGACGAAGGCGATCAACGCGACGAAAGCCAGCGTGATCAGATAGAGCAGGATCGTTGAGAGATGGGGCAGAATGCTGCGCACGATGAAATACAGCACGACCAGGCCGATGATCGTCGCACATCCCGTTCCGCGGACTAAGGGTCTCTTATCATACATAGCGGTTTCCTTCTTTCATCCGGTCTGTCAGTTGCGGATCTCAAGCAGCTTGTTCTTCAGTTCCGCTTCGATGTGACCGAGTTCGTTCTCGGCATCCTGACGTTTCTGGCGTCCGTCTGCCTGAATCTTCAGGACCTCGTCGAGGGTCTCGATGAGTTTCCGGTTGGTCTCCTGTACGGTCTCGATGTCGACGATGCCTCTCTCGCTTTCCGTAGCGATCTCGATGGAGCCCTGCTTCAGGGTCTCCGCGTTCTTCTTCAGCAGCTCGTTGGTCAGATTGCTGACTGCGCTCTGAGCCTCCATCGCCTCTTTGCTATGGGCGATGCCGAGCGCGAGAACCATCTGGTTCTTCCACAGCGGGATCGTATTGATGATCGTAGACTGGATTTTCTCTACCATCAAGGTATCGCCGTTCTGGATCAGACGGATCTGAGGCGCCATCTGCACGGAGATCGCGCGGGTCAGCTCCAGATCATACAGTTTCTTCTCGAAACGGTCGCACAGATTGGCATAATCGTTCGCTGCCTGGGCGTCTTCGGCAAGGCCGGTCTCCTGAGCCTTCTTCTGCAGGTCGACGAGAGTCGTGGAGCGCTCCAGCTCCAGTCTCTTTTTGCCGGCGATGATATACATCGTGAGTTTCTTGAAGTAGTCCAGGTTCTCGTCATACATCTTGTCCAGCATGACGATGTCCTTGAGCAGAGTGTTCTGATGGTCTTCCAGCACGTTGGTGATCTTGGAAACATTGGTCTCTGCGGCGGCGTATTTTGCCTGAAGTTTGGCAAGCGAATTCGCGGGCTTCTTGAACAGTCCCAGGAATCCTTTGCTTTCTTCGGTCTCTGCGTTGAAGCCCTTCAGCTCCCCGACGAGCGCGGTGATCATGTCGCCGACTTCCCCGAGATCCTTGGTGCGGATATTCTTAAGGGCGGCGTCCGAGAAGGAAGCGATCTCCTTCTGGCAGGATGTGCCGTAATACAGCACGATCTTGGAGTTGCTGATGTCGATCTTCTCCGACAGGTCCGCGACGGCCTTCGCCTCAGCTTCTGTCAGATTCTCCTCTTTCAGAAACCCGTTGGTGACCTGTGTCTCCTGAGCGGGAACAACACTCGTCTCGTCCATCGTTGCAAGTTCCGCCTCAAGGGTCGGGATCTCCAGATCCAAAGCGAGGTCCAGTTCTTTATTCTCGTCCATTTTTTCCTCCTGTGACAGGCATGAGCCTGAGATTCGTCATTTGGTTTGATTATATCATACTCTTTCACAGTTCAACAGAATAAGAACTTTTAGTGAATTTTTCTTTTCCGAATAATAACCGTGCGTGAAGAAGAAAATCCGGTTTCTGTCCGTTCAGATGATATGATATACTCTATTACAAATTCCATCTAAGATAAGGTTTTCCCATGCGCAAATTCTTACTGAAGTCCATCGCTTTTCTTGCCTGCCTTGCTCTGGTTCTGACCGGATTCCAGTCCGTCTTCGAATTCAAGGACAATCGAATCTACCAGTGTTTCAGTGCCTTCTACCGGGAACCGAGAGGCAGTCTGGACGCGATATATATCGGGGCGAGCAACGTTTACAGTTACTGGTCCTCCCCTTTCGGGTGGGGAGAATTCGGCATCTCCGTCTTTCCTTTGTCGACGCCGAGCATGCCCGCGCAGGCGATGATCTATATGGTCGAAGAAGCCATGAAGACCCAGCCTGACGCACTGTACATCCTCTGCCTGAACGATTTCAAATATGTGGACGATGTCACGGCAAGTTCTTTCCACTTCGTTTCGGACTATCTGAAACTGTCTCCCACGAAGATCGCCCTTATCAACGATCTGGTGGATGAATGCGAGGAAGAGGTCTCCCCCTGGGAATACTATTTCCCTTTCATTCGTTTCCATTCCAGATGGAACGAGCTGGTCACCAACGACTTCGTCCGCAAAGTCAACGGCGTCAAGGGCGGAAGCTGGTACGACATCTTCCTGCATCAATACACCGATGTGACGTCCACCTTTCACTATACGGACGCCTCCCTGCCCCTGTACGACCGCCAGCAGGAAGAGCTGAATCAGCTCCTGGATTACTGCGAAGCTTCCGGCGGCAGATTCCTGTTCCTCTTTGTTCCGCAGGCGGTTTCCAATGAATCCGCCATCGGTCAGCTGAATACCGTCGCGGACATCTGCCGCGACAGAGGATTCGATGTTCTGGATCTGATGAACAGCGTTGACGAGATCGGACTCCAGCTGGAATGTGATTATTACAACGGCTACCATGTGAACCTTCACGGCAGCATCAAATATACCCGTTATCTCGGGCAGTATCTCACGGAGAGATACGGCTTTAAAGATAAGCGCGGAAATCCCGCTTACAGCAGCTGGGACGCCGCCTACGAGAAATATCTGGACATCGTCGGACCGCATATCGCGCCCATGGAACGGGACAACGCTCCATGGGATCCTTCGCTGAGCGGGGTCCGGATCACTTCCTGTGTTTCATATGGCACGACGGTCCGGATCGACTGGGAGCCTGTGGAAGGCGCACAGGGCTATGCGATCCTCCGCAAAGCTGAGGATCCCCGTTCCTCCATCGACCTCATCGGCACCGTACCCGGAGACATGGATTATTATCAGGATCTGTCCCTCCCCGAGAACTCCACGTTCTCCTATGCGGTGGTCGCCGCCGTTGAGAAAGAAGGCGCCACCTGTTTCGGACAGATCCTGTATCCGATGAAATCCGCTACCACGACGCTGGACACGCCGGATCTGCTGTTCCTGGAGGAATGGGACGGCGCAGTCACCATCTCATGGAAGGCGGTGTCCGGCGTGGACGGTTATAAAATCTACAAAGCGATCAACGGTGACGTATGGCTGCCCATCGCTGATATTTCCGCGGATTCCGGCGTGCTTTCCTTCCGGGATACCGTCGTTCAGCCGGACCTGCCTTACCGCTATTCCGTCAGTTCGACCAAGGAGATCGACGGAGAGACCGTCGTCAGTTATTACAATCCGGACGGACTTCTCCGTTTCAGGGACATTCCCGCCCCGTCACCTTCCGTAAAAGAAGAGACGGACGGCTCCCGCAGGGTCTTCTGGGATCATGTGAAAGGCGCGAATTATTACCGAGTCTACCGTCTGTCCGACAGCGGTGCTTGGGATCTGATCCGGGATAAGCGTTCCGCAGATTATTATGTCGACGCGGATCCGCTGACCGGCCCCGTTACATACCGTGTCGTGAGTGTCATCGAATACGGAGGGACGGTCTACGAGTATCCTTCCGATC
The DNA here is from genome assembly GCA_946411155.1 of uncultured Faecalibacterium sp. GTDB lineage: Bacteria > Bacillota > Clostridia > Oscillospirales > Ruminococcaceae > RUG11783. The sequence continues at coordinate 89,199 of CAMKDB010000001.1, read as the reverse complement.
CGGTCACGTCCAGCGGAAAGGAGGACTGAGATTATGACGTTCGTATCCGTACCCTTCCTGATCCTGCTCCTTGCCGCGGATCTCCTCTATTATCTGTTCCCCCTGCGGCACAGATGGCTCGTGCTTCTGGCGGCAAGCCTTGTTTTCTATGCCGTCAACAGCGGACTTCTGACGCTGGTACTCGTCGCAACAGCCGCACTGGTCTACGCGGGAGGCAGAATGATCCATGCCCGCCTGTTTTCCTATAAGACACTCCTGGAGCAGGAACCATCCCTGACGAAGGAAGAAAAGAAATCTGCCAGGGACCGGTCCAAAAAACAGGCGAAGCAGGTCCTGACTCTCTTCGTTCTGGTGATTCTCGGAATCCTCCTGTTTTTGAAGTATTCCAACTTCTTTGCCGGGACGGCGGTCTCCCTGTTCACGGGAGGCAAAGGGGTCTATTCCCCGATGAAACTGCTGCTCCCCCTGGGGATCTCCTTCTATACGCTTCAGGCCATCTCCTATCTGGTGGACATCAGCAGGGGCAAAGCGGACCCGGAAAAGGACCCGCTCCGGCTGCTGCTTTATCTCTGTTTCTTCCCTCAGATCGTTCAGGGACCGATCCCCCGCTACAGGGACCTCGGACCTCAGCTGGCGGAGGGGCATCCTTTTGATCCGGACGGATTCTGCAGGGGGCTTCAGCTGATCCTCTGGGGCTTCATGAAAAAACTGATCATTGCGGATCGCATCGCCACACCGGTCTCAGCGATCTTCTCCGCTCCGGAAAACTACAGCGGCGTGATGGCATTTCTCGGTGCCGCTTTTTACGGCATTCAGGTATATGCGGACTTCTCAGGAGGCATGGACATCGCGCTCGGTGCCGCACAGACCTTTGGCATCACCCTGACGCCGAACTTCACCCAGCCGTATTTCTCCACGTCTGTGGAAGATTTCTGGCGGAGATGGCATATCACGCTTGGCGCGTGGATGAAGGATTACGTTTTCTATCCGCTGTCCCTCTCCAAGGCTTTCGGCTCTCTCAGCCAGAAAGCGCGCAAACTGGTCGGGCCCTCACTCGGTAAAAAACTCCCCTCGATCCTGGCCATGTTCATCGTTTATTTCCTGGTCGGCATCTGGCACGGCCCGCAGTGGACCTATATCCTATACGGGATTTGGAACGGTATCTTCATCGTGGGCGGTCTGCTTCTTCCGGACCTGTATGAAAAGGGAAGGCGCCTGTTCCGTATCGATGAGGATTCCGCCTCCTGGCGTGTTTTCCGGATGATCCGCACATTCTGGATCATCTCGGTAGGACGGTTCTTTTCCAGAGCAAAAGATACCGCGACCGCTTTCGCAATGATCGGTTCCATGTTCCACAACTGGTATGACTTGTCCCCGCTCTCCAATGGCGCGCTGCTCGGGCTTGGACTGGAAGGTCCGGACTGGATCGTGCTTGCCGTCGCGGTGCTGGTCCTTCTCTATACAGACAACCTTCATGAAAAAGGCGTAAAGATCCGGGAGAGCATCTCCAGACAGCCGCTCATCTTCCGCTGGCTGATCTATTACATCGCCATTCTTCTGGTCCTGATCTTCGGGATCTACGGACCGGGGTATGTGAGCGGCAACTTCATCTATGAACAGTTCTGAACCGCATTTTTCAACATGAGCTACGAAGGACCGATCTACTACGAACAGCATGGCAACGGAGCGGAGGCACTCCTGCTCATTCACGGAATCATGAGCGACAGTTCCTTTTTCAGCGGACTGCTCCCGTTTCTTTCCGATCGCTTCCGCACGGTCACTTATGACCGCAGATGCTGCGGAAAGTCCCGGTCCGGGTCATCCAGACTCTCCATTACGGAGCAGGCAGGGGATGCCGCCTCCCTTCTTTCCCGTACGGACAGCGCTCCTGCGTGGGTCCTTGGGCATAGCGCGGGAGGCGTGATTGCGCTCAGACTTGCGCTGGATCATCCCGAACTGGTGAAAGGACTGATCCTTTTCGAGCCAGCCTTCCGCCTGAGCGGGACTGAACTGCCCGAACTGGACAGATGGCGCGATGAGCTTCTCCGCATTGCGGAAACCGGCAGGATCACGGACCTTTTCCCCGCCTTTATCCAGGCGGCGGACATTCACCCCGGAAGATCCGCTTCTCCGGGAGACGCCATTCAGAATGTAAAACGCGCTCTTTCCGGTGCAAGAGAATTCATGAACGGTGAAATGCGCGGATTGCTTGCTTGCGCTTTCGACCCGGATGAACTCCGCAGACTGACCGTTCCCGTCGTGATCTGTCTCTCATCGGACGGAGCGGACAATCTTTTCCGCTCCGCATCGGAAAAAGCAGCCGCTTCTCTGGGCTGGCTTGTGGAAACCTTTCCGGGGTGTCATAATTGTATCGAGACAGACCCTGAAGCATTCGCAGACAGGCTATTCGCTCTGCCCGGTGTTTCAGGCGGCACACTGCGGTGAACGCATCCGGAGGTACCGTGGAAGACGAAACGAAACAATATAAAACTGGAAGAGATGTCCTGATCAAGCAGAGCCGGATCGGCGCGGGTTCCACCGTCGACCACGATTCGATTGTCCTGAATTCCGTGATCGGCTCCCGTTGTGATATCGAGAAGCGCAATCTGATCCGGGCTTCCGTCATCGGCGATATGAGCTACACGGGAACGGATACCTGCATCCTCTGGGCAGAAGTCGGGAAATACTGCTGCATCTCCCGTTCCGTGGATATCGGCGGCAATGAGCACAACTACCGCGCCACTTCCATGATGCCGGATTATCGTTTCAGGACCCGCATGATGGGCAAACCGAAAAAGCATCCGGACGAGGAGATGATCCGGGTGGGCAACGATGTATGGATCGGTCAGGGCGTCTCGATCGCACGAAAACCCGGCCTGACCGTGGGAGACGGCGCTGTGATCGGTGCCGGCGCGGTCGTGACAAAAAGCATCCCGCCCTATGCCATTGCGGCAGGCGTGCCCGCAAGGGTGATCGGATACCGGTTCCCGGAGGAGCAGATCCGGCGGCTGCTTGCGATCCGGTGGTGGGACTGGCCGGATGATACCGTTGTTGAAAACTGGAGCCTGCTTTCTGGCGAGCTCACAGATGAGATACTTGATCAGCTGGAAACGGTTCACAAAAAACAGGAGGAATGAAACAATGCTGGAAAGGTTATTGGAGATCCTCAGCGAGGTCCGTCCGGACCTGGATTTCGAGAATGAGACGCGTCTGATCGATGACGACCTGCTGGATTCCTTTGACATCATCTCCATCGTCAGCGAATGCAACGATGTGTTTGATGTCGAGATCAGCGTGGACGATCTCGAACCGGAAAATTTCAATTCTGCGGAAGCCATCGCCGCTCTTATTGAAAGACTTCAGGAAGACTGAGACGGTGCGCAGACCCGGATGAGATCCGTTTTCCGGCGGGTCCCATCCTCTTTTTTCACTGGGCAGGGCGATCTGTCGCAGGCTGCCTGCTCCTTTTTCCGGACAATCCGCTATATCCGTATTGAAAGGAGACATCTTTTCATGCTAGTGATCGATGTCTATCAGCAGTATTTTGCCGCCGACGGCGTATGGAACGGGGTTCCCCGCCACGGCGCTTCCGTGAAACTCACCGCCACTTCCGATGCCGGTATGATCACCTATGAAACCAGCGTCAGCTTCTTTCCCCACAATGACCCTGAGGATTTCGCCGTCTCTTACGACGCCTATTTCTCCAAAGTCCTGACGGAGGGAAAGGGCAGACGCTCCAAAAAGAAAGACGCCGCCTGTCTTGAAATGGTCAGGGACGCCGTAAATGAGCTTGCCGGAACCGCGGGGAGCACCGTCTGCTGGGAGCAGCCGCTGACGGAAGCCCGGTATGGCTGACTGTTATCTGCCGGAGGTCACATCATGCAGAAACCGGATTATAAAATGATGCTGGAACAGCTCAAAGCGCTGGTCTCCCAAGACCCGAACTATGTCACTGCCCTCTCTTCCGCCGCCGCCTTGCTCTGGGAATCGCTGGAAGATATCAACTGGGCCGGATTCTATCTTGTGCGGGGAGAGATCCTCGCTGTAGGACCTTATCAGGGCAAGGTCGCTTGCATCCACATCCCCAGGGGAAAAGGCGTTTGCGGCACGGCCTGGGCAAAGAATGAGATCCAGCTGGTTCCAGATGTCCACGCATTTCCCGGGCACATCGCCTGCGACAGTGCGTCCAATTCCGAGATCGTGCTGCCGATCCTTAACAACGGCGCCGTCGCGGCAGTCATGGACATCGACAGTCCTTCCTTCTCCCGCTTCAGCGAGGAGGACCGTGACGGACTTGCGCAGCTGTGCGATCATCTGAGCCGCACGCTGATCTGGTGAACGTCTTAATCACACAGAAAAACAGGAGCCCGTCGGGGCTCCTGTTTCTTTTATGCACGTTTTCTTATTTCTTGGGGAAGAACAAGTGGTCCGTGTAGGCGTGGATTACGTTCTCATCTGCGGACAGGTCCAGAACGTCCAGAGCCAGACTGACTTCGCCGCCCGGCGCGTCGTCAAACACAACGCCCTTGGGAAGTATGCCGACGCGTTTCGCCTTATCCGGATCAACCGCTCCGTCCGCCGCATCCAGCGTGATAACGCATACTTCTTCCGGCTTCACACCTGCTTTTTCCAGCAGATACTGGACCGCGGAAGCCGCTGTCGCTTTCGCGATCTGGAAATTCCGGATATCCGTTGACGTCAGCAGCCCTTCATCAGTCTGAAGAGCCGGAAGATGCCGCACGGATACGATGCGGTCCACATAGGGATGACCTTTCTGACGGATCTGTCCTGTCGTGCTCAGTACGCCGGCTTCCAGAAGTTCCGCGATCTTCGCGACCGAGGAAGCAGTCATGGCGCTCAGATCACCGGGATAGCAGCGCAGAGACTTATCCGGTGTCAGCAGCGTGAGTTCTGAGTGCGCGCCGATATGAAAAACCAGATGGTTGAGACGGTTCTCTTTCATGCAGTGATTCTCCTTTATTCTTTTATACAGTATCCGATCGTTGCTCATCTTCAGTATAACCCGAACCAGGAATTTTTTAACATGTTTTCCCCGATTGGAATCAAGTTTAGCATTATTACCATTCAGTCCCCGATTCATTGGTGATTTTCACGAATCCACCTGTCTGCTGCAGAATCGTGTTGTTTTGGAGCATGTAAGAAACGATAATAGTAATATAGATTATTGTTATAATCTGTTTATTTTCATCGATTTTTCTTATGGAGGCTTACGAATGAACAAGCAGCTCAAGAAGTTCCTTTCTCTTCTCGCAGTTCTGGTCCTGTCCATGGCTATGCTGACCAGCTGCGGGAAAAAACCGGAAGAGACACCGGCTGAACCGCCGGTAGAAGAACCGGAAGCCGCGAAAGAGATTGTCATTCTCTTCACCGGCGACGTACACTGCGGTATCGAGGACGACATCGGTTACGCAGGTCTGGCTGCCTATCGCAACCTGATGCTGGAAAAGACACCTTACGTGCTCCTGGTCGATACCGGTGACTACGTGGACGGCGATACCATCGGAACCGTCTCCAAGGGCATGTATATCATCGATATCATGAACAAAGTCGGCTATGACTATGTGACCCTCGGAAACCACGAGTTCGGTGCGCTGGACGTCTGCGAAGAGCGCACTGGCGCCATGGAGGCCAAGATCATCGTCTCCAACATGTCCTATACAGGCAGCGGAAGCGGCTACAATTTCCTTTCTGACACCGTTCCCTATGAGATCGCCGACCTGGGCGGCGTAAAAGTCGGATTCCTCGGCATCGCGACCCCTGAGACCATCACCAAATCCGAGCCCGGACTTTTCAAGGAAGACGACAAGATGGTCTATTCCTTCTCTCATGAGAGCCCCGAGACATTCTATAACCGCATCACCGAAGCCGCGAAGGAAGTTCGTGATGCAGGCGCCGATTACGTCATCGTGCTCGGACACCTGGGTGACGACCCCTCCTCCACCCCCTGGACATCCACCGAGGCAGCGGAGAATACCACCGGTGTCGACGTGTTCCTGGACGGACACTCCCACAGCACACTGCCCTGCCGTGTCCTGAGGAATAAGGACGGCAAGGACGTCATGGTTGCTTCCACCGGAACGAAACTGAACAACATCGGTCAGCTGACCATCAGCCCGGAAGGTTTCATCACCGTCGGCCTGATCTCTGACTTTGCAGAGAAGGATCCTGATGTGGACGCTTTCATTCAGGATATCAAGGCCAGCTTCGAGGCAAAGGTCAATGAGGTCGTTGCCACCAGCAATACCGCTCTGTCCATCAAGGACGCCGATGGCGTACGTATGGTACGTAACCGTGAAGTTGAGCTGGCTAACCTGAGCGCTGACGCGTATCGTTCCGCCGGCAACGCCGATATCGGCTGGGTCAACGGCGGCGGTGTCCGCGCAGACCTGCCGGAAGGCGATATCACCTATGCAAACATCATCAACGTGCACCCCTTCGGCAACATGCTCTGCGTCTGCGAAGCCACAGGTCAGGAGATCCTGGATGCTCTTGAGTGGGGCTCCCGCATGGTACAGCCTGAATACAAGGCTGACGGCAATGCAGTTGGCGAGTGCGGCGGATTCCTGCAGGTATCCGGCCTGAAGTACACCATCGACACCAGTATCGAAAGCCCCTGCATCGCAGATGCGGACGGTTTGTTCCAGGGCGTGGAAGGCACCAGAAGAGTCAGTGACGTCGTCGTTCTTAACAAAGAGACCGGCGAGTACGAGCCGATCGATCCTGAGAAGACCTACACGCTTGCATGCCACAACTACATGCTCCAGAGCATGGGCGACGGCTACAGCATGTTTGCTGACAACAACTTCCTCGTTGACAGCGCGATCGCAGACTATCAGGTCCTGATCAACTACATCCGCGACGTACTGCAGGGCGACCTGAGCCAGTACGCCGAACTGGAAGGCAGAATCACAATCAAATGATCTGACAGACAGACATCGGATCTGAACTGAAAAAAGGAGCGGCAGCACCACTCAAAGAAGGCGCTGCCGCTTTTCTGTATCCGTTTTTATGCTATAACCGCCGTTCAGAACGTACCTGTCAGCCGTCCTTCCATACGCTTCCGGTCCGGATCACTGCCGGGATTCCGGATTCTTCTCTCCTTCATACTCGATGATCTTACGGAACTGGGTCTCGTACAGTTCTCTGTAGATCCCGTTCTTCTCGAGCAGTTCCTCATGGCTGCCCTGTTCGGCGATCACTCCGCCTGCCACGACCAGAATCTTGTCCGCTTTCAGAATAGTGGAAAGCCTGTGCGCGATCACGATGCTCGTTCTTCCCTTCATGATCGTTTCCAGCGCGTCCTGTATGGAGTTTTCGGAGATGCTGTCCAGCGCGGAGGTTGCCTCGTCCAGGATCAGGATCTTGGGATCCTTCAGGATCACCCGCGCGATAGAGAGCCGCTGTTTCTCACCGCCGGACAGTTTCAGCCCGCGGTTGCCGACCATGGTATCATATCCGTCCGGCTGTGAGGCGATGTAATCATGGATGTTGGCGATTCTGCACGCGCGCTCCAGTTCCGCCTCCGTGGCGTCCTCTTTCGCGTACAGCAGGTTCTCCCGGATCGTGCCGTTGAACAGGTAGGTGTCCTGCGTCACGACGCCGACAGATTCCCTGAGGTAGGTAAGGTCGATCTTGCGCACGTCGTATCCGCCGATAGAGACGCTGCCGCCGACCACGTCGTACAGACGCGGGATCAGGTTCACGACCGTGGATTTGCCCGAACCGGACGGCCCGACGATAGCGTACATCGCACCGCCTGGCACGGTGAAGTTGATATCCGTCAGCAGGGGCTTATCCGGCGTGTAACTGAAGCTGACATGGTCGTATACGATGTCTGTCTTGAACATGTTCGGCCGTCTGCCGTTCTTCGGACTGACGATCGTCGCTTCCTTGTCGAAATAATCGAAGATCCTGGTGAACAGCGCCAGTGAACGGGTAAAGTCCACCTGAATGTTCAGCAGGGATTCCACCGGCCGGTACAGACGGTTTATCAGCGCGACCGTGGCGGTGATCATGCCGACGCTCAGCGACTGATCCATCTTGGTGATGATCAGATAGCCACCGGCAAAATAGATCAGAAGCGGTCCGATCTGGGTGAACATGCCCATGACCACGCGGAACCATTTGCCGCTGCGCTGCTCCTTCAGAGAGAGCTGCGTGACCTCTTCATTCAATTTGACGAACCGTTCATATTCTTTTTTCTCGCGTGTGAAGATCTTGACCAGCATCGATCCGCTGACGCTCAGCGTCTCGTTGATCATCTGGTTCATCTCATCATGTTTTTCCTGACTCTCCGTAAGCAGCTGCCAGCGGGTCTTGCCCACCGTTTTGGTCGGCAGCACCAGCAGAGGGATCACGACGATCCCCACCAGGGCAAGCTGCCAGCTCATGGAGAACAGCGCTACAAGCGTCGTCGCCACCGTTGCCACGTTGCTGACGATACTGGAAAGCGTACCGGAGATCACATTGCTCACGCCGCTGATATCCGTATTCATACGGGTGATGATGTCTCCCTGCTTCTCCGAGGTGAAGAAAGAGTGCGGCATAGACTGCAGATGCGCGTACATCTGATTCTTCATATCGAAGATGATCCGCTGGGAGATCCAGGCGTTGATATAGCTCTCCAGAACCCCGATCACCTGAGATGCCGCCAGTGTCAGGAAGGCAAGGAGCAGCAGCCGGATCAGCAGGGCCATGTTTTTCCCTACCAAAGCCTGATCCACGATCCTTCCCGTAATGATGGAAGGAAGCAGACCGACTGCCGATGAAAGAAGGATCGCGGCAAAAACCAGCACAAACTGGAACCAGTACGGTTTCAGGTACGAAAGGATCCGGAGCAGCAGCTCCTTCGTGACTTTCGGCTTCTCTTTCTTTTCTTCTTCTGTCAGAAAACCTCTGGGGCCGAACGCCCCTCTTGGACCAGCCATTACTGTTTCCCCCACACAGCCGCATCAGACAAAAAATTTTAAACTACTGATACATAATATAATTGACAGATTCTCAAAAATCCATATCCCGGAAAAACAAAAAACAGAGGCCCGTACGGGACGGGTCTCTGTTCTTCCTTCGCGGATGATTATTTTTTGAGAGCGGCGAGGATCTCCCGGAGCAGTTCCACGGGTTCCTCTGCTTTTCTGGCGGCTTCTTCTTCAGCAGCCTTCTTCGCAGCTGCTTCCTCTTCCGCTTTTGCCTTTTCCGCGGCGATCTTCTCTGCATTGAGTTTCGCCTTTGCGGCATTTGCGGTGCGTACGATCATGAAGAGAACGAACGCAACGAGTACGAAGTTGATGATCGCCATGATCAGCTGTCCGATCGGGAACAGGCCGATGGTGATGCCGGAGAAATCGACACCGCCGACGATCACGCCGATGATCGGATTGATGACCGCGTCAACGATCGCATTCACGATCGAGGAGAACGCGCCGCCGATGACGACACCGACTGCCAGATCCAGGGCATTTCCCTGTGCAAGAAACTCCTTAAACTCAGCAAGCAAACCTTTCTTTTTCATTTGTATCCCTCCTTATAGTTGATTGATATCTGCGACGAGCGTGTCGACGTCTTCGTCTCTGGTCGCCCAGCTCGTGCATGCCCGGACCAGCCTTCCTCCTGACACCGGACCGTTATCCGAGAACGAATACCGGTCTTTCAGCACGGCGTACTGATCTTCAGTCAGCACAAAGAACTGCTGGTTCGTTGTAGATTCATAATACAGCGGGACGCCCTTTTCTTTCAACGCTTTTTTGATTCTCAGCGCCTGGCCGTCCGCCTTTCTGCCGACTTCCTCATACAGCCCGCCCTCAAAGAGCGCAAAGAACTGGACACCCAGCAATCTGCCTTTGGCAAGCATACCGCCGCGCTGTTTCATCATCATCCGGAATCCCTTCTTGCAGGCAGGCGTGGTGATCACGACGGCTTCGCCGAACAGCGCTCCGCATTTGGTTCCTCCGATATAAAAGACGTCACAAAGTTCAGCCAGGTCCTGCAGAGAAACATCGTTTTCTTCCGCCCCCAGCGCAAAGGCAAGCCTCGCACCGTCCAGGAAGAGCGGGATCCCGTATCTGTGACATACGTCGGACAGCGCTTTCAGTTCGTCCCTGCTGTAAAGCGTACCGTATTCGGTCGGATGGGAAATATAGACCATGCCCGGTTTCACCACATGATCCGGTACCGGAGAATCTGCATATTCCGCCAGAACGGCTTCGACCTGGGCAGCCGAGATCTTGCCTTCCGTTTCGGGAACCGTCAGGATCTTGTGCCCGGTGGCTTCCACTGCGCCGGTCTCGTGGACTTCGATGTGTCCGGTCGTCGCAGAAATGACGCCTTCATAAGGACGCAGAAGAGACGCGACGACCATCAGATTCGCCTGTGTTCCGCCGACGACGAAATGTACGTCCGCCTCCGGTGCCCCGCAAGCCTCACGGATCCGGTCCGCGGCAAGCCGGCACCAGCGGTCTTCACCATATCCGGGCGTCTGTTCATAGTTGGTTTCCTGAAGGAGCTCCAGTATCCTGGGGTGTGCGCCTTCGCCGTAATCACATTCAAAACGGATCATCGTTCAGATACCTCATTTTTTTCTTCATTCTACACGCAGGAATTGCATACGGCAAGCCGTGACAGAAGCGAACAGCGGTCCTATAATGGAAAAAAACAGAAAAGGAAACATGACTATGACGAAAACCACAGAACGCTTTCTACGCTATGTCAAAGTGGACACGATGAGTGAGGAAGGACACGACACCACACCCTCCACGATGCAACAGTTCGATCTTGCCCGCATGCTGACGGAAGAACTAAAGGAGATCGGCGCATCGGATGTCTATCTCGATGAAGAGCGCTGCTATGTCTACGCCAGGATCCCCTCCAATACCGGTGCTGCCGGTCCGAAACTGGCGCTCGTCGCACATATGGACACCAGTCCTGCCGTCAGCGACACGGACGTCCGGCCGCTGATCACGGAGAACTATCAGGGACAGGATATCGACCTGGGCACGGACGGCAGGATCCTCTCCCCGAAGGACTATCCGGACCTTCTGAAACAGATCGGCAAGACCATCATCAGCACAGACGGCTCCACGCTTCTGGGCGGGGACGACAAAGCAGGCGTCGCGATCATCATGTCGCTTGCAGAGCATCTTCTCGCCCATCCGGATCTTCCGCACGGCGAACTCAGGATCGCCTTTACTCCGGACGAGGAAGTCGGAATGGGCGTTTCAGGGCTGGATTATGAACGGCTGGACGCCGACTTCGGCTATACGCTTGACGGCGGTCCGCTCGGCGATCTGAGCTATGAATGCTTCAGCGCCGCTTCCGCCACCGTGATCGTTCACGGTCTCAGCATCCACCCAGGCGCTGCGAAAGGGAAGATGAAGAACGCTGTCCGCATCGCGGAAGAATTCGATGCCCTGCTCCCGCGCGCGGAAAGCCCTGAATTCACGGAAGGCTATGAGGGATTCTATCATCTGGATACTTTCGAAGGAAACTGCGACCGCGCAGTCCTCAGCTATATCCTCCGGGACCATGATTCGTCCATTCTGGAAAACCGTAAGCGCGTCACACAGGCTGCCGCCGATTTCATGAACGCCAAGTACGGCGAAGGCACTGTGGAGCTGATCCTCAGGGACAGTTACCGCAACATGCGGGAGATCGTGGAGCAGTATCCGACCCTCATCGATAACGCCGTGAAAGCCTACGAGAAATTCGGCATCGAGCCCGTCATCAGCCCCATTCGCGGCGGTACGGACGGCGCAACCATGTCCTATCATGGCGTTCCATGCCCCAATATCGGGACCGGAGACCGCAACTGTCATGGCCGTTACGAGTATGTCGTTGCTGAGGAAATGGAGCAGATGGTGTCAGTTTTGCTTGAAATTACGGCACTTTTTGCCTCCTGACAAGGTTTTCCGCTTTCCAGAAAGTATAATACCTTTACAGTATTACAATTTGTAATAGAACGGAGAGTTTCCTCTCCGTTCTTCTTTTTTCCCTTGACCGCGGTCTCAACTATCTGTATTCTATAGGTGTCAAGTTTACTTTACACTCTCTTTCAAGGAGAAAAGACATGGAAGAAATGCTGAAAAACCGCATCCGTTTCGCCCGCCGTAAACAGGGTCTGACTCAGCAGGAGCTGGCAGACCGCACGGGTGTTTCCCGTCAGACGATCAATGCGCTGGAGAAAGGAAGTTATACCCCTTCCGCCCTTCTCGCGCTTAAACTTTGCCGGGAACTCGGTCTGCGTTTTGAGCAGCTTTTCTTCCTTTCCTGATTTCAGGGAATCCGCCGGCTTTGTGTCTCCCTGCCTGGGTATTCCGTATTTATAAAACAGGATCCCGATCCTTCCTCTCAGGAAGACCGGGATCCTTTATGTTTTGAAGTCAAAAATCTTTCCGTTCAGCTGAAATACCAGTCTGATTCGAATCCGATTCGGTAAATGAACGTCACAGCCTGCCCGCGTGTACAATTCTGGTTCGGTCCGAATCTTCCGGTCGGATTTCCGTTTGCATCAGTAAATCCGGTCGTGATCCCTGCCGCAACTGCCCACCGAACCGCGTCATAATAATACGTGTTCTTTTTAACGTCTTTGTAACTGACCCCGCTGGTGTCAACATTTTGCGGCCATTCTTCCCTCAGCAGGCGGTAGATGAAGGTCACGATCTGCGCACGTGTGCATATATCGTCCGGTCCGAATTCCCCAGTCGGGTTCCCGTTCTCATCGGTATAGCCTGTCGTGATTCCGTTCGCAACCGCCCATTTGACGGCGTCATAATAATACGTTTTCTTTTTGACATCGGAGAAAGACATCCCTCCTCCGGTATCCGCCGGGAAGTAATCCTTGAGAAAACGGTACATGAATGTCACAATCTGCCCCCGGGTACACGAATCATCCGGTCCGAAATACCCGGTCTGATTCCCGTGGCTGTCCGTATATCCTGTGGTGATATTCTGTCCGAACGCCCAGTAGACGGGAAAGAAATAGTACGGATAATCCCCGTAGACATCGATGAAATAAGTATAGACCAGACATCTCCGCTCGATTGTTCCGCCGTTTCCGTCAGGGATCGACGCCGTGATCCACGTATCGTCGTACACGACTTTCAGTGCTGTGACCAGTCCGTTTTTATCAACGGACACAACCTCGGGATTGTCACTCGTCCAGGTGACTTTGTCGGCATTCGTATCATAAGAAATCTGTTGCGTTCCGTTCATCGGCAGCTGAATCAGTTCCGTATACACAGTCAGGTACGGCGCTCCCGCTTCCTGCCGATCGGGAACAGTTGCTTCCGCAGCATACACTCTTTCCCTTCCGGCAAACGACATCGAAAAGACCATTACCAACAACATTCCTAAGCAGACTGCTTTTTTCATTATCCTATCCATCGTCGTGCCTCCTTCAGCAATGATACGGGGATGATGGGTAAATTATAACGGGTTCTTACGGATCAGACGGCTCTGTCTGGGGTATTTCGACGGACAGGGCTTATCTTTTCTGATTTCCAGAATCACCCTCCCCCCGGCGGTCGGAAGTTCCAGTTCATGGACTCCGGCAACACTGCCCCCGAGGATCTTCAGCGCATTCTTCGCTTCTTCAAGCTCTTCCTTTCCTCCCGCTCCTTTCATGGCAATCAGTGTCCCTCCGACCTTTACCAGCGGAAGTGTGTATTCCAGCAAAGACGAGAGAGGCGCGACCGCCCGGGCGGTGACCGCATCGAATCGTTCGCGGTATTCCCCGCGTCCCGCGTCCTCACCGCGAAGGTGCACGCCTTCTGTGGGCAATCCCATGGATCTGAGCGTCTGAAGCGCGAACTGAAGTTTCTTATCTGTCGCTTCGATCAGCGTGAGGGACAGATCCGGCCTCATGATCCGGATCAGTGCCCCCGGAAATCCCGCTCCTGTTCCCACATCAGCTACACAGCCGTTGCCGGGAAGATACGGAAGCACCGTAAGGCAGTCCAACGCGTTTTTCTCCTGCATCCCTTCCGGGTCCGTGATCGCCGTCAGGTTGAAGGACCGGTTCGTTTCGGAAACCGCTTCACAGTATCTGTCGATCTCCTCCGCTTTCTCCGGCGTCAGCTGAATACCGTACCGTATAGCTTCTTCTGCGAGCCATTTCTTATCGATCATGTTTCCTGAACTCCTTTTTCCGCGCGGTTTTTGGCGATCCAGACCGAAAGCACCTGTAGATCCGCGGGATTGACCCCGCTGATCCGTCCCGCTTGACCAAAGGAAGACGGTCTTACTTTGTTCAGTTTATCAGCTGCCTCCAGCCTCAGGCCTGTCACCTTCGAATAATCCAGATTCTCCGGCAGCGCAAGGCTCTCCTCCCGCACCAGTTTTGCAGCCAGAGCATTCTGACGTTTCAGATATCCCTCGTATTTGATCTCGATCTCCGCTTTGCGTATCGTCCGGGCTGCCGGATAGTCTCCGTCCGGATGGATCACGGCGGCGATGTCAGCGTAATGGATCTCAGGCCGTTTGAGCAGTGCTTCCGCGGAGACGCCTTTCGTCAGTTCTGCCTCACCTTTTTCCCGCAGCATTCTGTTGACTTCCTCCGAAGCGTGGACGACCGTGGAGCGGATGCGTTCCAGTTCCGCGTCCAGTTCTTCCCGGTTCCGGCGGTACTGCAGATATTTTTCCTCCGGGAGGAGTCCCAGACGGTAACCTTTCTCGCACAGACGGTCATCTGCATTGTCCTGACGAAGGATCAGGCGGTACTCGCATCGGGACGTCATCATCCGGTAGGGGTCATTGACACCCTTCGTTACCAGATCATCGATCAAAGTGCCTATATAGGCCTCCTGCCGAGTCAAAATGAAGGGTTCTTCTCCCCGGATGAGCCGCACTGCGTTGATCCCCGCCATCAGTCCCTGCACAGCGGCCTCTTCGTATCCGGAAGTTCCGTTGAACTGCCCCGCACCGAACAGCCCGCGGATATCCTTGGATTCCAGAGACGCCTTCAGGGAGAGCGGATCGCAGCAATCATATTCGATGGCATACGCCGGCCTCATGATCTCCACATGTTCAAGGCCCTCGATCGTCCGGTACATCTCATACTGGACATCCAGCGGAAGAGAAGAACTCATTCCCTGCAGGTACATCTCATCGGTATTCTCCCCGCAGGGCTCAATAAACAACTGATGCCGTTTTTTATCGGAAAAACGGACTACTTTATCCTCGATCGACGGGCAGTATCTGGGACCGATCCCCACGATCGCCCCGCCGTACAGCGGAGAACGGGACAGGTTGTTCCGGATCACCTCATGTGTCCGTTCATTTGTATACGCGATATAACAGGTGACCTTGTTCGCCAGTTCCTGCGCATCGTCAAAGCAGAACGGGACGATCTCTTCGTCCCCGTACTGGACTTCCAGCCTGGAGAAATCGATGCTTCTCCTGTGGACCCTAGCCGGCGTTCCCGTCTTGAACCGGCGGATCGGCAGGCCGAGTTTGATCAGATTCTCGGTCAGTTTCGTCGCCGGAACGACGCCGTCCGGACCGCTGTGCCGGATCGCGTCACCGACGAAGATTTTCCCGCCCAGATAGGTGCCGGTACAGATGATTACCGCTTTGCATGCGAAATCTCCGCCGAGAGAGGTCCGGACACCGGTCACCGCGCCATTTTCCGTCAGGATCTCGGTGACCTCATCCTGGAAAATATCCAGTCCGGACTGCTGTTCCAGCACGGATTTCATATAACGGTGATAAGCCCTCCGGTCGCTCTGCACACGCAGAGAATGTACCGCAGGTCCTTTCGTCTGGTTCAGCATGCGGCTCTGAAGCATCGTAGCGTCAGCCGCTCTGCCCATTTCCCCGCCCAGCGCATCGAGTTCGAAAACCAGATGTCCTTTTCCCGTTCCGCCGATGGAGGGATTGCAGGGCATATTGCCGATGGCATCCAGTGTAATCGTGAAAATCGCTGTCCGGCATCCGAGCCGGGCAGCCGCGAGCGCGGCTTCGATCCCGGCATGACCGGCACCGACCACCGCGATATCATACGATGGAAACTGAAACATATCCTTCTCCGTTATTTTCCTACACAGAAATTCTCAAATACCGCGCTGATCACGTCTTCGCTGGCGTTCTCACCGGAAAGATCATACAGTGCAGCGAGTGCTTCGTCCAGCAGCGCGTAACAGACATCCAGCGTAATTCCGCTTCTGAGACTGTCCAAAGCGTCATCCACAGCCGTTTTTGACCGCTGTGCGCAGTTCCGCTGCCGTTCGTTCGCGAGCAGCGGCGCATCCGCATCGAACCGGTTCACACCCAGAAAGGAAGTTACCGCCTCAGACAGCCGGGACAGTGCGCCGTCTTCCTTTGCGCTGATCTCGATGACATGGGGAAACGCGGCGTAGATCTCGTCCTTTTCGATCTTTTCCTCCAGATCCCCCTTGTTCAGCACCACAAGGACAGGTCTTCCTTTGAGTTCTCCGATCAGAGCACGGTCGTCGTCGCTGAGTTTCCTGCCTTGATCGAAGACTGCGAGGATCAGGCTGGAACGCTCCAGACGCTGTCTCGCGCGGTCGATCCCGATCTGTTCCACCTGCCCGGACGCTTCTTCCCGGATCCCGGCTGTATCTGCCAGAAGCAGCGGTACACCGCCGATGGTGACCCTCTCTTCCAGCACGTCACGCGTCGTTCCGGCTTCATTCGACACGATCGCCCGGTCAAAACCGGCGATCAGATTCAGCAGCGTGCTTTTTCCGACATTGGGGCTTCCGACGATCGCCGCGGGAACGCCTCTCAGCAGTTTCTGTCCGGAATCATATCCGGTCAGCAATTCGGAAAGCTGTCTGCTTACCTCCGTGATCCCGGATTCCAGCAGATCCCGGTCCGCTTCATCTACGTCCTCCTCCGGAAAATCGATCTCCGCGGCGATCTGCGTCTGGATCTCCAGAAGCTGATTTTTCAGATCCTCCGTCTTTTTTGCGAGAGATCCATCGGCAAGGGAAGCAGCCGCTTTTTCCCCGTCCAGGGAAACGGCGTTGATCAGTTCCATCACGGCTTCCGCCTCTGTAAGACCGATCCTGCCGTTCAGAAAGGCTCTTCTGGTGAATTCGCCCTTTCCGGCAGGCTCTGCTCCGGCATCATACACCGCTCTGAGAACCGCTTCTGTGACAGCCTCACCGCCGTGACACTGGATCTCGACGACGTCCTCTCCTGTATAGCTTTTCGGCGCCCGGAAACAAAGCAGGATCGCCTGATCCAGCACTTTTCCGCAGGAGTCGCGCACCGTGCCGAGACATGCCGTATATCCGATCATCTCCGAGACCTTTTTATTCTGCCTGGGAGAAAAGACTTTTTCAGCAACCGCATACGCATCCGGACCGCTGATCCGGACGATCCCGATCCCGCCCTTTCCGGCAGGAGTCGAAATCGCTGCAACTGTTGATGTCAGCATCATTGTTTCTCCCTTCTGATCACAATGCCTCTCTGCATTCCCCATTTTCCGTAGAATGCGTCGATGATTTCCAGTTCCTTCTCGTCAGCGCCGAGGATCAGTTTCAGTTCCGCATCATGCTTCACGAGATCGACTGTGGCAATTACTGCAACAACTTCCCGTTCCCCGCTGCTTCCCAGCCATACGTCGATTTCCTCTCCGTCCGCTGTTTTTGTCCCTTCCAGATATCCGTAATCCAACTCATACAGGATCTGCGGATGTTCCGGGTGAAAACTGCCCTTTGGTCTGTCGATCACGACAGGGTGCTGTTCAACGAGCATATCCAGAAATGTCCAGAATTCGCGTTCCTTTGCAGTCATTTTATTCCTCGAAAAAAGGGTCAAAGTATCCCCTGTTCCCAAACCATGCTGGGAACACCGACCTTTGACCCCGGTGTTCAATTACAATTCAATTTTTCCGTAAAGACTTCCGATGAATTCTTCCGTGGACTTCAGTTCTTTTTTGACAGGAATATCGCTCATCCTGACTTTCGGAACGGAAGGTGTGTGTTCGGAGGATCTGCGTTCACCGCTGACTTTTCCCGAACGCCCTCTACGGCTGCGCTTTCTTTCCTCGCCGCCCTCACCTTCCAGGGTGATCACGACTTTGCGTCTGGGTTCGCTTCCCACGGAGTGAGAACTGACGCCTTTGATTTTCTGAACTTCGGAGTGCACAATTGCACGCTCATAGGGATTCATCGGCTCAAGAGCCTGGCTGCGGTGGATACGCAGGACCTTGGAGGCGGTCTTCGCCGCAACTCCTCGAAGAGCTTTTTCCCTGCGTGCCCTGTATCCTTCGATATCCAGACTTACACGGCAGTAATCGCCGCTGTCTCTGGAAGAACCGACAGTGCACAGGTACTGAATGGCATCCATCAGTTCTCCGCGTTTGCCGATGAGCATCGGCGCATCTTCTCCGCCGATTTGAATGCAGACACCGCGTTCGGTCTTGGCAAAGGAATATTCTACTTCCTTTGCACCGTATGCGGAAACGATCTCTTTCAGGAACGAGAGCGCCTTCACCGCTCTTCCCGGCAGTTCATTTTCCTGGATTGTTTCCAGAATGACTTCTGCGGAGAGATCTTCATCGTTGTCTTCCGGCTCATCAAGCACAGTCACGGCCGCCAGTTTCTTTTCTTCGGGCTTCTGCTGTTTTTTTGCTTCCTTGACAGTGTTCTTCTGTTCTTTCTTGCCGGATTTCTGCTCTTTCTTCTGATCCTTTTTCTGGTCTTTTTTCTGCTCTTTCGGAGCATTCTCTGTTTTGACTTCAGCCTTTTCTGTCTTCTTTTTTTCTTCTTTCGGCTGATTCTGTTTTTCTTCTTTGTCTTTGTTTTTCTGTTTCTGATTCTGTTTTTTACTGTTGTTCTGTTCTTTTTGCTCTTTTTGTTCCTTTTTTTCTGCCTTTTTCTTCTCAGGCTTGTGATCATCTCCGTAAAGAAGATCATGTACAGAGAACTCGTCTCTCTTCTGGGTGATTTTCACCTTGGCAGGTTTGGAAAAGAACAGAATCTTCTGAGGCATTTCCAGCACTTCGATGCTGATTTCGTCCCGGGATACGCCCAACTGTTTGCATCCCTCTTCGACAGCCTCATCGACAGTCTTTCCTGTCGTGATGATTTCTGCCATACTGTGCTTTTTCCTTTCTACTCACCGTACCGTTCGGCATCGATCTCTCTGGCACGCTGCAGACGTATGCGGTCCGCTTCGTTCGCAGTCATCTCTTTCTCGACGGTTTTTCCGGTCGTTTTGTCCGTATAAGCCACAGTGCGTTTTGCGTTCTTCTGTTTTTTCTTCTGTTTGATCTGATCCAAAATATCCTGTTTCATCTTTTCCGGATCATACATCTTCTTCAGCAGAAGGCTCTGGAGCATGGAGAGCAGGTTCTGAAATCCCCAATAAAGGCTGAAGCCGAGGGGATACATGAAGGAAAAACCTGCAAACATCAGGCTTGTCGTCCAGAGCATGGTTCTCGTCTGTCTTGCCGCTTCTCCCGACTGGGTGCCGGAGCTCTTCATGGAGACAGTAGTAGCAATGAGCTGCGTGGCGATGGAAAACAGCGGGATCAGCAGAGCGATACCGAACTTCAGTTCCGGTTTTTCATACAGATTGATGCTACCGATGTTCATTTTCAGATCCTGGATAGTCTTGAACTCGTTCGCATATGCGGTAGCAATGTCTGAAAACGCGCCGGCATTGGACTTTACGTACTGAATAATATAAGTCTCAATCATACGATTGTTACTTGCGATGGTGGTGCCTGCTGTTTCGGCAAGGGAAATCGTGCGCTCAGCCAGAGAGGCGATGAAATCCTTGGGAAGCGTCAGCATATAGGTCAGAGGTCTGTAAATGACCTCAACAAGACCGAACATGATCAGAAGGTTGATGACCATGGGCAGACATCCGGCAGTCGGATTGTAGCCGTACTCGGTGGTCAGTTTCGTAAGTTCCTCGTTCTGTTTGTCTCGGTCGTTCCTGTAGCGGGTCTGGATATCCTGGACCAGTGGGTTGAACGCAGCCATCTGTGCAGTACTCTTATGCTGGTTGATGCTCAGAGGGAACATCAGAATCTTCGTGATCAGAGTAAAGAGCAGCAGGGCGAAAAGGTAGGCCAGCGGGAAATGAAGGATATCTTCTGCAAGCCAGTAGCAGAACTTCATAATATATCCGAGCGGGATGGCCAGAAGTTGGTTCAAAAAATTCATTTTTTATTATCTCCGAGTAAGTTAGTTTTTTTCTGAGGGACCGGGTCGAATCCCCATCCGCCGAGTGGATTGCAGCGAAGAATCCGGCGGATGCCAAGCCATGTCCCACGCACGGGTCCGTGGATCTGAATAGCACCGATCATATATTGGCTGCAAGTCGGGATGTATCTGCAGTTTTTTCCAAGCAGTGGAGAGAGTGTGATCTGATACAGTCTGACAAGACCGATCAGGAGCTTGCTGACGATTCTGCTGATCATGTGGACAGGATACCGGCCTGGGTGAAATGTTTTTCGAGCACCTCTCTGACATCCGTGCTCTTTTTCTTCAGAATCGGATGTCTGCAGACCACGACGATATTCGCGGAACACTCATTATCCCTGAGCAAATCCGTCGCTGCCGCTCGGACAATTCGTCTTGCGCGGTTTCGTTCCACAGCACAACCGAGTTTTTTATTTGTCGTTATACCCAAACAAATCCCTCCATGCTTTTTCGGTACCACATAAGTGACCAGCATGGGAGATACATAGGCTTTTTTACTTTTGTAAGCGCGCAAAAACTGATAATTCTGCGTTAATGTTTTCAATTTCATAGGAAAACATTCCAGTAACTATTAATAAAGCCAGCCGCGAAGGGTTGGCTTCTCATTTTACGCGCTTAAACGAGCCCTGCCGCGTGCACGACGACGCGCCAGGATCTTGCGTCCGCTCTTGGAGGACATGCGTTTGAGAAAACCATGCTCTCTCTTCTGGGTGCGCTTTTTCGGGTGAAATGTAGGCTGCATTGAAATTCTCCTTTGTAAAACCTTGCGGATTACAAGTATATACTAAGGCTATTTTTCTTGTCAAGGAAAACTACTTGCCTTTTCTTTATGTTTTTTATGATTTTTCCTTGCAGAATCAGCATTTTTGGACCATTGTTTTTGCTGCTGTTCAGGTTGAAAACATACTCAAAATTTGGTAAAATTAATTGGTTTATATTATTAGTATTATATTATATTATTCTATACTTTTTTGAATGAGGAATGATACATGGAATCCTTTTCCCAGTGTGTTGATGCCGTAAAGGAATACTGCAGGGAACAAGTCACAGAAGCCGCCTACAATCTCTGGTTCAAGGGTATTGAGGCAGAATCTTTTTCCGGTGACAGTGCTGTTCTCAGCACTTCCTCTGATTTTATCCGCACGACACTTGAAACACGTTACCTTCCCCTTCTGAAAGAGGGTTTTGAAGCGGTGATCGGATATCCTCTTGAACTTACCATCCTTTCCAGGGATGCGATGAAACCGGATCCTGTTCCCGTCACACCGGGTCCCATGGTCTCTCGCGGTGAGGAATCCTATACGTTCGATAATTTCATCATCGGATCGGACAACCGCTTTGCTCATGCGGCTGCTGTCGCTGTAGCAGCAAATCCTTCTAATACCTACAACCCGCTGTTCATCTACGGCGCATCCGGACTCGGAAAAACACACCTTCTGTATGCAATCAAAAATCAGCTTGCAAGTACAAGACCGGAACTGAAGGTATTGTACATCGGCGGAGACAGTTTTACCAATGAACTGATTGCTGCAATCAAAAGCGGTTCCACAGAACCTTTCCATGATAAATACCGCAATGTGGATGTCCTGCTGGTGGACGATGTCCAGTTTATCGGCGGAAAGGAATCCACACAGGAAGAATTCTTCCACACTTTCAATGCGCTTCATGATGCCCATAAACAGATCGTATTGACTTCGGACCGTCCTCCAAAAGAAATCAAAAGTCTGGAAGACCGTCTGCGTACCCGTTTTGAGTGGGGTCTCATTGCTGATGTCAAACCGCCGGATATTGAAACGAGGATTTCCATCCTTTATCAGAAAGCGGAAGAAATGAACTTTACCCTGCCTGCTGATGTGGCGGAATATATTGCCAAACAGCTGAAGAACGATATCCGCCAGCTGGAAGGATCTTTGAAAAAACTGTATGCATATTATCTGATGAACGGTACGGAACCGACATTGTCTCAGGCACAGGAAGCAATCAGCGATATCATCAATGAACAGATGCCCTGGCCGGCAACGGTCGACAACATCATCGAAGAATGCGCCAGAACTTTCGGTGTCACCGCGGAAGATATCCGTTCAAATAAGCAGAATGCAGAAATATCCAATGCCCGTCAGACTGCCATGTATGTGATCCGCGAGATTACAGGAAATACGATGGAAAAAATTGGAAGCGAATTCGGCGGAAGAAATCACGCCACTGTCGTGTATGGCATCCGCAAAGTTGAGAAACAGATGAAAGAAGATTCCCGTCTGAAAGCGATTGTGGAAGATATCATCAAAAACTGTCAGCAATAAACATTTTTTCAACAATCAACATCCTGTTTTCAACACCTTCAACATCTGATATTTCTGTTTCAACATTTACGCATCATTTGAACGTCTCCGTGTTAAAGATTTTCATCGTATATTTCATTGGTATATCATCACAAAACGCAGTTTTAAACACTTTGACGCTCTCTACTGAATCTACTCAATAAATTTATAAAAATATATTAGGAGAAACCAAAATGAAAATAACTTGCAACAGGCAGGATCTTTTGGCATCCATCACCGGAGTGAGCAGAGCTGTCAGTTCGAAATCCTCCATTCCCTCCATTGAGGGCATCCTTTTTGAATGCGATGACACAAAACTGAAACTCACAGCCTATGATCTTGAAATCGGCATCATCACCTATGCTGCAGCGGATGTGATTGATACAGGAAGTATCATCATCAACGCGCGCCTGCTGATGGATATTCTGAGAAAGAGCGACGGTGAGAATGTCACTATCGAAAGTGATGATTCTCTTCGCGTTCGGATTCAGAGCGGAATCACAAAGTATTCCTTTATCGGAATCTCTCCCTCTGATTTTCCGGAACTGCCTATGCCTGCGACGGATTCTTCCCTTTCCATCCCCGGACAGGATGTGAAGGATCTGATTGACAAGACAATCTATGCGGTATCCACGAATGACCAGCGTCCGGTACATACAGGAAGCAAATTTATCCTGAAAGACGGAACGATTACTGTGGTTTCCGTTGACGGACACCGCCTGGCGGTTGCCAGAAAAGAAGGTATCGGAAGTGATGTGGACGCATCTTTCATCGTTCCTGCCAAGACGCTTCAGGAACTTTCAAAACTGATCGGAGACAAGGAAGAAAATGTCCGGATCAGTACTGCCAGAAGGTATGCGATTTTCCATCTTGTCGGATATACCGTCGTCACACGTTTGCTGGAAGGAGATTTCATCGATTATAAGGCGAGCGTGCCTCAGAGTTACAAGACCGTCGTTACTGTTAAAGCAGGCGATCTGATGGACGCGGTTGACAGAACTTCTTTGCTGATCAGCGACCGTTTCAAGAGCCCAATCCGTCTTCAGATCGGTTCGGAAGAGTTGAAAGTCAGCTGCACGACGGCACTGGGCTCTGTTCATGACGAGATTCCCTGCACCTGTGAAGGTGACCCCCTTGAAATCGGTTTCAATTACCGTTACGTACTTGACGCGTTGAGAAACGGCGGTGTTGCCGAAGTCAAACTGATGATGAATGAACCGACCCGTCCTATGACAATCGTACCGGTGGAAGGAAACGATTTTCTTTATCTCATCCTTCCCGTAATGCTCCGTTCCTATGAATAATAATAGAATTCTGATACACACCGAATATATCACACTCAGTCAGTTTCTGAAATTCTGCGGTGCGGCCGCGACAGGCGGCGAAGCCGGAGAATGGATCCGTGACGGGATTGTGCGGGTAAACGGCGAGGTATGTACTGCAAGAGGTAAAAAATTATACGGCGGCGAGACTGTCACTGTATTTGATGAACAATACCAGGTGGTTCGGTCGTGAGACTCATATCGGAAAAAATCACGAATTACCGAAATATTGATTCCGCAGTTTTTGAACCTTCGGAAACTGTGACTGTCATTTGCGGAGAAAACGGTCAGGGAAAGACAAATCTTCTGGAAAGTATTTTTCTCCTCAGCGGTGCAAAAAGTTTTCGGAAAGTCAAGGACAGGGAACTGATAGAAAAGCAGAAGGATTATTCGGTAATCGATGCCCGCTTTTTTGCTGAACAGCGGGAGCAGTCTTTTCATTTCACTATCAGTGATAAGGGGCGCCGCGCTTCGCTGAACCGCGGCTCGGAACAGAAGGCATCCGATTTCGCCGGTACTTTCTGTTGCGTTGTTTTTTCACCGGATCATTTGGAATTGGTCAAAGGCGCTCCCTCCGAGCGCCGCAGATTTCTGGATACCGCCCTCTGTCAGCTCTCTCCAAGATATCTGAATGATCTCCGTACCTATACACGTCTGATTCAACAGAAAAATACACTGCTTAAAGACGCCCGCAACATTGCCGCAGCATATGACATTCTGGATATTTATGATCGGCAGTTGGCTGAATCTTCCGTTGGAATAGCCCGGGCAAGAAAAGCATTTATCGGACAGCTGGATATCGTAGCAAGAGAAGTATACGGAGCGGTATCGGGAAACAGAGAAGTTCTTTCCCTTGCTTATGAGTCTACACTTTTCATCAATCTAATCAGTGCAGATGATGCCTACGAAAAAATTCTTGGGGCAAGAGCGGATGATATTCGCGCGGGTTTTTCCACTCTCGGTCCGCACAGAGACGATATGATCATCTGTCTCGATACGGATCCAGCAAGAATTTATGCTTCACAGGGTCAGCAGAGGACCGCTGTTCTTGCCCTGAAATTGGCGGAAGCGGAATTGTTCCGGGAAAAACTGGGCGAAGAACCGGTTCTGCTTTTGGATGATGTGCTTTCGGAACTGGACGGCAACCGTCAGGAATTTCTTCTGAAGAGACTCGGACAGTCACAGGCAATCATCACCTGCTGCGAACCGAATTTCATTGAACGGCAGACAGCAGCAAAAGTATTCCGAATGGAAAAAGGAATACTTTCGGAGGTTTGAAATATGTACATCCATCTCGGCAACGACGTTGCCGTCCGGACCAACACGATCATCGGTATTTTCGATTTTGATCACTGCTCGGTCGATAAACGATCCCGCAGTTTTTTAAATAAAGCCCAAAAAAACGGTGAAGTCATCGACGTGACGCAGGATCTGCCTAAAAGTTTCATCGTAACGGCTGAAGAAAAGAAAAAAAGAGTTTATATCACGAATGTCTCTCCCGCAACACTGACCAAACGTGCAGAACAGAGCAGACAGATAGAGGATTAAAGAAACGGATAGATAAATATGGAAGAAATCAAAAAAGTGATTCAGCAGGAAAAAACCTACGATGCCTCTAATATCGAGGTATTGGAAGGACTGGAAGCGGTCCGGAAGAGACCGGGTATGTACATCGGTACTACCGGCGCTGCAGGTCTTCATCACCTTGTATACGAAATCGTGGACAATTCCATCGACGAAGCGTTGGCGGGATACTGCACGGAGATCGATGTTCGTATTCTTCCCGGCGAGATCATCGAAGTTTCAGATAACGGACGGGGAATCCCGGTAGGAATCCAGACAAAAGTAGGTCTTCCCGCGGTAACGGTCGTTTATACCGTTCTTCATGCAGGCGGAAAATTCAGCGGAAAAGGATATCATTTTTCCGGCGGTCTGCACGGCGTCGGTGCCTCCGTTGTCAACGCGCTTTCTGAATGGCTGGAAGTCACGGTCAATTCCGATGACGGCAAAGTCTATCAGCAGCGTTTTCTCAGAGGAAAACCGGAAGAGAATCTGAAAGTCATCGGAACATGCGAGAGCACCGGAACAACAGTACGGTTCATGGCAGACTATGAGATCTTCGAGAATATCGAGTATACCTATGAGACTCTGCATCAGCGTCTTCGTGAACAGGCTTTTCTGAATGCAGGTGTCCGTATCGTGCTGTCGGATGAGCGGGATCCGGAAAACATTAAATCCGATACCATGCAATATGACGGCGGTATCCGCTCTTTCGTGGAATTCATCAACCGCGAACGCAGATATGATGTCCTTCATAACGAAGTGATCTACTTCAAAAAGGAAGGAACTTTCCCGGCACAGCGGATCAACGAGAATACCGGGGAAGCGGAGCGCACGGATCTTGCATATGAAGCCGAAGTCGCAATGCAGTATAACGATTCCTATGTAGACCTGATCGTTTCTTTTGCCAACGATATCCGCACGGCGGATGGCGGTATGCATGAAGACGGATTCAAAACGGCACTGACCCGCGTTTTCAACGATTACGCGAGAAAATACAAAATCCTCAAGGATAATGACGATAATCTGAAAGGCGAGGATGTCCGGGAAGGATTGACCTGTGTCATCAGTGTCAAGTTGCAGGAGGCTCAGTTCGAGGGTCAGACCAAAGGAAAACTTGGTAATCCGGAGATGCGCGGCATCCTGAATTCCCTGACGAACGAAAAACTGGGCGAATATTTTGAAGAACATCCTCAGGTTGCGAAGAATATCCTGGATAAGGCACTCCAGGCTTCCCGTGCGCGTGAGGCAGCGCGCAAAGCAAGGGATAACGCCAGAAGAAAAACCGCGCTGGATTCTTCCACGCTGCCGGGAAAACTTGCGGACTGCTCCTCCAGGGATACGACCATGACGGAGATCTACATTGTGGAGGGAGACTCCGCAGGAGGCTCCGCAAAGGAGGGCAGAGACCGTAAATTCCAGGCGATTCTCCCGCTTTGGGGAAAAATGCTCAACGTCGAAAAAGCCCGTATCGACAAGGTGTACGGGAATGATAAACTTCAGCCGGTCATCACCGCGCTGGGCACAGGAATCGGCGATGATTTTGATCTGAGTAAACTTCGTTACGGAAAAGTCATCATCATGGCGGATGCCGATGTGGACGGATCCCATATCCGTATCCTGCTGCTTACCTTCTTCTTCCGCTACATGCGGGAACTGTTGGAGACGGGACATGTCTATCTTGCCCAGCCGCCGCTGTACCGGCTGACGAAAGGACAGCAGATCCGGTACGCCTATACCGATGAAGAGCTCATCCGTCTGCAGACCGAAATGGGCGGAAACAACATCAAGGTCAACCGATACAAAGGTCTTGGTGAGATGAACCCGTCCCAGCTTTGGGAAACTACTATGGACCCCGTGTTCCGGACATTGAAGAAAGTCACGGTGGAAGATGCGGAGCGCGCGGATATGGCGTTCGCTGTTCTGATGGGCGACAAAGTACCTCCGCGCAGGGAGTTCATCGAGAAGAATGCACAGTTCGTAAAGAACCTGGATGTCTGAGATGACGAAAAAAAACGAACAGAAGAATATCCGGATTCTTCCGGACGGGAGACCATTCCGGATCCGGTGCGTCATCGAGGAAACAGATCAGTTTCAGGCCGATTTTCTGGGAGAATACGGCGATATGGTGTACGACCGGGTACGGAGTTTACGGAACACTGTGATTGCCGTCGGGATCTGTGTGATCCTGATTGCGGTGATCCTGCTTTCAGACGAGATGCTGCCGCAGGCAGCCTGGTTTCCTGCAGTGTTCGCGCTGATGTACCTTTTATACGGTATCTATTTCTATTTCATCGGATACCGGAACAACTACATCCAGTTCCAGAAGCATCTGGAAAGTGCAGTCGACCGTGGAGTGACGGTCTATCCCAGAGAAGAAATCACTTATGATTTTCAGGATAATGCTGTTTTTCTGGAATATGGAAGCGGAATCAACCGGACATTCCGGTACGACGATATCCGATATTTTGAGGAGACAGACAGATTCTATCTCTTCGGTATGAAGTATCTGCCCAAAGAAAACAGACTCGCCGGCTTTGAACGGGCGCTGTTTCCGAAACGGGATCTGGATTCTGAAACGGAAGACAAACTGCTGCAGGTCATGGCGAACGTCGTAGAGGCGTATGATCTGAAACCGGTCCTCCAGGACCACCCATTCCGATGAGTATGGAAAATCAAGTCAGAGCGTTCACGTTTTCTTCCGAAGAAGCGGAATCGGTCTCCCGTGCGGAGACTGGAACCGGAGATCTTCCGGAAAAAATGTCCGTCGCAATGCTCGTTATTCTGATCCTGTCCGTCTTTCTGCGGATGATTCTGGATCTGCCTCTGCCGTCCGTCAGGGCGCTGGGAGGATATGCGGTAGCA
Organism: uncultured Faecalibacterium sp.; assembly: GCA_946411155.1. Taxonomy (GTDB): domain Bacteria; phylum Bacillota; class Clostridia; order Oscillospirales; family Ruminococcaceae; genus RUG11783. The sequence goes on along the minus strand of CAMKDB010000001.1, from coordinate 60,939 downwards.
ATAACAGGGTGGCTTGCGATGATGGCATACGTAAACCACAGAAAGAAAACGGTACGAACAGAACTGGAAAAAGGACAGTATTATCTGTTCTGGTCTGAAACAGGCATCGGTGCCGGAAGATACAGGGACGAAACCTTTTTTCAGGCCGGATGGCAGGATATTCAGGTGATCGAACAGGGCAATCGGATCTGCAGGATTACCGCACCTGCCGGCAGACTGTGTCTGCCGAACCGGATCCTCACGGCGGAGGAGCGCGCCTTTCTGAACGGGCTTGCCGCCGAGAAGATCAGAGTAAATTGGATGTGAACGGGAACATCGTTCCCATTTGGAGAGAGATATATGGAAGAATTCAATCTGGACAATGAAAAAATCATAGACGTCAACGTGGAGGAAGAAATCAAACAGAGTTTTCTGGATTACTCCATGTCGGTCATCGTGAGCCGCGCGCTTCCCGATGTCCGGGACGGTCTGAAACCGGTCCACCGCCGTATCCTTTATTCCATGGATGAGACAGGACTGACCCATGACAAACCGACCCGAAAGAGCGCGACAATCGTCGGCGCGGTGCTCGGTGCATACCACCCGCACGGAGACTCTTCCGTCTACGGTGCACTGGTGCGACTGGCACAATCTTTCTCCATGAGGTATCCGCTCGTGGAAGGACAGGGAAACTTCGGTTCAGTAGACGGAGATCCGCCCGCCGCTTACCGTTATACGGAAGCGCGGATGGCAAGAATCGCTGGAACGATGCTGGAAGATATCGACAAGGAGACTGTCGATTTCATACCGAACTTTGATGATACGACAAAGGAGCCGGAAGTTCTTCCCACAAGGATTCCTAACTTGTTGATCAACGGATCCTCCGGTATCGCTGTCGGTATGGCGACCAATATTCCTCCTCACAACCTGAAGGAAGTGGTCTCTGCCATCGATTATCTGATCGATAATCCGGACTGTGATGTCCTTGATTTGATGAATTACGTCCAGGGTCCGGACTTCCCCACCGGCGGCATCATCATGGGCAGAAGCGGGATCCGAGCCGCTTATGCCACGGGAAGAGGAAAGATCACACTCCGTGGACGTGCCGAGATCGAAGAGATGCACAGCGGCAGAAACCGCATCGTCGTCTCCGAAATCCCGTATATGGTCAATAAGGCGGAGATGATCAAACACATCGCGGATCTTGTCAGAGACAAGCGCATCGAAGGAATCTCTGATCTTCGCGACGAGAGCGACAAAAAAGGTCTTCGCATCGTGATTGAACTGAAACGCGATGCGAATGCGCAGATTGTTCTGAATCAGCTGTATAAACTGACACAGCTGCAGGATACGGTCGGCGTGATCATGCTTGCGCTGGATCATGGCGTGCCTAAGGTCATGAACCTTAAGACCGTTCTTTCCAAATTCATTGAATTCCGGGAAGAAGTCGTACGCAGGAGAACGGAATTCAACCTCAGGAAAGCGCGTGACCGCGCTCATATTCTGGAAGGATTGACCAGAGCGATCGACATCGTCGACGAAATCATCTACACGATCCGCCATACAAACGGCGGTCAGGCGGAAGCCAAAGCGGCAATCATGGAAAAATTCGGTTTCGATGATCCGCAGGCAAGCGCCATCGTCGCTTTCCGTCTGGGACAGTTGGCCGGTCTGGAGATTAAGAAGATTGAGGCAGAACTCGGCGAACTGAACGAGAATATCGCGGATTATGAGGACATCCTGACCAATGAGGCGCACCTGACTTCCATCATCAAGGAAGAGCTGGAAGAGATCATCAAAAAATACGGTGATGAGCGCAGAACCAGTATCGAGGCGGTCTCCGGTGATGTGGATATCGAGGACTTGATTCCCGAGGAGGAATGCGTCATTGCCCGCACACATTTCGGATATATCAAGAGACAGTCTGTCTCCGAATACCGGACGCAGGGACGCGGTGGCCGCGGCGTAACGGGAATTGCCAGGAAAGATGAAGACTTTGTGGAAGACCTGTTCTCCTGCAACAGCCACGATCACCTGTTGTTCATGACCTCGTTCGGAAGAGTGTATACCGTAAAGAGTTATGCTATCCCTGAAGGTTCACGCCAGAGCCGCGGTACGAACATCGTCAACGTGCTGCCGCTGCTTCCCGAAGAAAAGATCAGCTCGATTCTGAAAATTGACGACTTCAATGATGAATCCAAGTATCTGGTCATGGTCACAAAGAGGGGCGTGATCAAGCGCAGCCAGCTGATTCTGTTCAAAAATATCCGTAAGACAGGCATCATCGGCATCGAACTGGATGAAGGCGATGAACTTGCCTGGGCAAGGATCACTTCCGGAAACGATGAATTGCTGGTCGCTTCCAGATTCGGTATGGCGATCCGGTTTTCTGAGACCGATTGCCGTCCTATGGGCAGAACCACCAGGGGCGTCCGAGCGATCCAGCTGAAAGAGGGAGATGAAGTCATCGGCATGGCGGTCATCCGTGAGAATCAGAAGATCCTGACGATCACGCAGAACGGAAAGGGCAGGATGACAGAAAACGAATACTACAACTGCCAGAAACGCGGCGGACAGGGTTCTCGCAACTACGATTGCTCGAAAGGCGATGCCGTTGCCGGTGTCCGTTCCGTCAACGAGGAGATGGATGATGCGATCATGATCAGTGAAAATGGGACCGTTATCCGCATCCATGTCAGTTCTGTTGCTACACAGAGCCGCTATGGCGGCGGTGTGCGTGTCATGCGTATGGATGAAGGCGACCGTGTAGTGACCGTTGCCTGCACCCTTCGGGATGATGTTGAACTGCCGGAAGAACCGGTTAAGGAGAAGAGACCGCATCTGGAAGCCGAAGAGACATTGCCAACGGAAGATGAAATCGAGGAGATGCTCAGCCTGTCCCTGAAGGACGAAGAAGAATAATCCGATAAAAAAAAGAACTGTGGAGTACCTGACGTCATGTCAGAGACTCCACAGTTTATTTTTGTCAACATCATTCAGGAAGGCCTGCGGTCTGTCGTCAGCTCTTTCCCTGTGAGGATATGTCCGTCCGGAACTTCGACATCGACCATGACGTATCCGGGATCCTCCCATACACGTAGGATCCGGTACGTTTCACCGTCGCAATAGAGTTCCGTTGCCCCGTCGAAGAAACTGTGTGTAAACGCGTTGTTAAGGAATGTGATCGTGCCAGGCTGAGACATCAGGACGCCATGATCCCAGATGTCGTCCGAATAGTCCGCAACGATGAGCGGGATGTCTTCGTAAAGGATCAGGGACTCGTCTGTTTCCGGTATGATCAGACGTCCGTTCTCCGGTGCGATAAAGAAAAAGTCACCTGCGACCTGCCCGCAACGAACGCCTTCTCCGTTGATGAAATAGGCAATATCGTGAAAAACGGATTCATCCTCGAGAGAGAACAGGTAGATCGTATCAGGATCGATTTGCCCGTTCAGAAGGAATTCCTTCGTTTTCTCTGCCTCCGCCAGATGGCGTTCAGCGTCGTAACGCGCCAGGAACGGAAAATCCGTCGTCATGCCGTTTTCGGACGCCCACAGCGCGATATATAGACCGCGGAACGGGCTGGTTCCCGGATCGGAGATATGAGAATAGGAATCCGCATTTTCCCTGAAAAAAGGAGAATCGGTAAGAATTTCGAATTGCGGCATATTATGGGAAAAACTGCCGTGTTTTTCCGCAATCGCCGGAGAAAGATCGAACAGCTGTACACAGGTGATCAGCAACAGGACTGCGTTTCCAAGGCTTTTTGCGGAGAAACGGTGTTCCAGATATACGACGGTAAAGAGAAATACAAGATAGTAGACCGGCCAGAACATGCGCCCGCTGCTGCGGAAAGTGGAACAGAGTTCATACAGTTTCTGAGGCAGTGGGATCCGGATAAAAGCGGAATTGTTCGCGATGACGGTTGTCGAGACCGCGAAGGCGGTCAACGCCGCGCAGACAAAGAGGAGTCCGGGATGGGAAGCCGCATACCGAAGGGGTTTCTCCTTTTTGAAGCGGAACAGAAGATGTATACTGATGGAGAAAAAACCGATCAGCATCCCGAAACCGAGATAATTAAAGCCCTCATAGGTGCCGAATCCCTGAGGAAGCGGCGGCAGGATGCGGGACCATCGGATGCCGGAAGCGCTTACCGGATTGAAGATGGCATTTACGTTCATCGAGAAATAACCATACCCGAAGGAACTGCCGGAAGAACCGGTTGAGAATGCGCCGACACTGAACAGTGAGAAGACGGAGAGCATCAGGCAGAGAAGGAGGCCGGCGGCTGAACGCAGACGCGTCTTTCGGTTTTCATTGTCGATCAGGTCCGCGAGTCGGATGGCGTAGACCATTGGAAGAAAGTAGGTATGGATCAATGGGGTAATCACCGCCAGCAGGATCCATAGTCCCGGATGGCGTCTTTTTTCCCGTTTTGCAGAGAAATAGGCGTACAGCGCGGCAAGGATCAGCCAGTGTGCTGTCAGGGATGTATGTCTGAATGCGCGTTCCGCAAGGATCGGACTGAAAAGAAACGGAATCGTACCGGTCAGAACAGAAAAAGGATTGTCCAGAAACAGGGAAAGAAGCAGAGCAGAAAAGCCGCCCTGAAGCAGATAACTGCAGAATACAAACAGACCGAAATACTGGAACTGCACAGGAAGCAGAGGTTCCGCCAAGCGGAACAGAACGGCGAAGAGCGGAATCGAATCGGAATAGACGACCGAAGCGCCTTCCGGATAACTCATATTCCGGGATATTCCGAGCGGGAATGAGAGGGGTTCGTTCCTGTAGAAATTCCAGCCGGCATAATGCTGGATGATATCCCGTTCCACATAGCCGCCTCGGACATAGGAGAGATTTGTCGGATCCAGGGAGGACAGCGGAAACAGAACAAAAAATGTGACAGCGCCGAGAACGGCACCGCACAGGAATAAAAGAATCTTCTTTTTCTGACCTTGTCTGACCATACCGAAAGTATAACAAAGCAGGTATAAAATAACAATAAAACGGGACTGGAGGTTCCATGGGACGGAAGGAAAATAAAGCAATGATTCGGACGGCAGCAGCGGCTTTTCTGCTGACTGCATTCGTTTTTGTGCTCGCTTTTTCCCTGAACGATGTGGGTCCTTTCGGGTTGAAAACAATCCTGATCTCCGATATGAAGAAGCAGTATATCGCCTTTTATTCCGCTCTTCGCGAAGGCAGGTTCACACCCTACACGATGGAAATCGGTCTGGGAACGCCGACGGTCGCTCTGTTCGCGTACTATCTTTCCAGCCCATTTTCTCTGCTGATCTGGCTGTTCCCTTCCGACAGTCTGCCTGACGCACTGTTCTGGATCATAATGCTGAAGACGGCACTGTCTGCCGTGACGATGTCTGTATGTCTCAGTCGACAGAAGAAGAACTGGTCCGTGCTTCCGCTGTCAATCTGTTATGCACTGATGTCCTATGTTTTTTTCTTCTTTATCAATCAGTTCTGGTTGGATGCACTTGTGTGGCTACCTCTGCTGATCTCCTCTCTGGAGAGCCTCAGGAGCGGAGAAAATGTCGGGAAAACCGTAGTTATCCTTACCGTATTATTTATATCAAATTATTACATTTCGTATATGACCGGCCTGTTTACCGCACTTTTTCTGTTGTATCGGTGCCTTGAAGAGGGTGAATCGCTGAAACATACGGTTCTGAATCTTGGAAAACTTGCGTTGAGCGCTGTTCTGGCGTTTCTGAATGCGGGGTTTCTGCTATTGCCGACGTTCTACCAGATGATGCATTCACTCGGGGATGCCTATGACGGGTATGGAAGGGTGAACTATACACCCAAGCAGCTGATCCTGAAACTATTCGTCGGATATTTCGACAGTATCGGAAATGCGGCAGCCCCCACGATCTTCTGCGGTACGGCTGTTCTATTGCTGGTCTTTCTGTATTTCCTGAACGCGCGGATCTCCATGAAGAGACGGATTTTGTCCGGGGGCTTTCTTGCATTTTTGATGATTTCCACTTACCTGCCGGTACTGGACCGGATCTGGCACGGATTCGCGTACCCGAATGCATTTGCTTACCGCTACGCGTTCTGTATCGTATTTCTGCTTATCTGGCTTGCGCATAAAAATGCATCGGAAATGGAAGGCATACCCGGATGGATGTTCCCGGTGCTTCTGGTTTTTCCCGCCCTGCTGACACTCTGCTTCAGATCGCTGAGAAACAACATGGACGCGCTTCCGGCCGTCTATGAAATCATACTGCTCGCAGCGTATCCGCTGATACTGATGGGATTGCGGAAGGACGGAAACCGGGAAAAGGTCTGCTCTCTTCTCCTGTTGATGACTGTTCTGTCAGAGATGTTGCTCAACGGTGTGCTGGTGCTGCACGGCGTGGATCTTCAGAATGAATTTCCTTCTAAGGAACAGTTTCTCTTTTTCCGGACGGAGATGAGAACCCTCGTTTCTGAAGAGTCAGACTTTAGGATCGCTTACGAAGATCCAGAACGGCTGAACGCCGGTATGGAGATCGGTTTTCTTTCCCCGTCCCTCTTTTCTTCAGCTTATGACGCCGGTGTCGCTTCTGCAGTGAAAAAACTGGGATACGGTTCTGCAGCAAAGCAATACTGGTACGTTCCAGGGTCTCCGGAAACGGACCGTCTGCTGGGAATCCGCTGTGTGATCATCCCCGAAAAAGAAGGAAACGGAGAAAGTCCGAGGATCACGAAACTGAAGCGGACGGAATGCGCGGATCCACAGCCTGTCGCTTTTCTTGTTCCTGTTGGATGGACGGATCTTGCACTGTCCGGGATTGCAGCGGAGAACAGGGAAAGGATTGGGAGCGTACTGGATGATCTACGGGGATGGGACGGTATTTTCCGTGTGGAAAAGCTGGAAAGCGGACAAATCGAAGGGCTGGCGGAATCGGACAGTGAATCGCTTGTTTTCGTTTCGGTTCCCATGCAGAATGGATGGTATGCAGCTGTGGACGGAAAAACAGTTCCGGTACTGACCCTGCTGGATGCATTCATCGGCGTGCCGGTGTCCGCAGGAAGCCATAAAGTCGTACTGACCTACAGGACTCCGTGGAGCATTCCAGGAACAGTAGCGTCCGTTTTCGGGATCCTGCTGACTATTCTTCTGACGGGTGTATTCAGAAAAAAGGGACAGTTTCCCTCACGGACAGAAAAATGATAGAATGAGACCACCATACAGAGAACGGAAGGAAAATCCAGTCATGGAGAATACGGAAAAAAGGATCACAGTCATCGTACCCTGCTTCAACGAGCAGGAAGTGCTCCCGCTGTTTCTGGAAAAAACAACGGCGATCCTTTCCGGAATCGGAAAGCCTTATGAATATCTGTTCGTGGACGACGGTTCCACGGACGGGACACTCTCCTATCTGCAGAAAGTTGCAGAGAAGGATGGGCATGTGAAATATCTGTCCTTCTCCCGGAATTTTGGCAAGGAGGCGGCAATGTATGCCGGTCTCAGCGAGGCGCACGGTGACTACGTTGCGGTGATGGACGCGGATCTTCAGGATCCGCCCGAACTGCTGGCGGAGATGGTGCGGATCCTGGACGAAGGAACCTATGACTGCGTCGCTGCCTACCGCTCGGATCGCAAAGGAGAACCCGCGTTGAGAAGCTGGTTTGCCAGAATATTCTACCAGATCATGAACCGTATCTCGGACGCGGATATCAAGGATGGAGCCAGAGACTTCCGCATGATGAAGCGGAACATGGTGGACGCGATTGTCCGAATGACGGAATACAACCGTTTTTCCAAGGGGATCTTCGGCTGGGTGGGATTCAACACCTGCTGGCTTCCCTATGAGAACGTGGAACGTGCAGCCGGAAAAAGCAAATGGAGTTTCTGGAAATTGTTCCGGTACGCTCTGGAAGGTATCATCAATTTCTCCCACGCGCCGCTGAGCCTCGCATCATGGTTTGGGTTTCTGATGACGGGTCTCGCTTTCGTTATGCTGATCTTCATCGTTGTCCGGAAATTGCTGTTTGGTGATCCAGTGGCCGGCTGGGCATCCACGATCTGTGTCATCATCTTCATCGGTGGCATTCAGCTGTTCTGCACCGGCGTAATGGGACAGTATATTGCGAAGATATATTCTGAGACCAAAAACCGGCCGATTTATATCGTTAAGGAAACGAACCTGAAAAAGGAAGATAACAGATGAAAAAAGCTGCTGTGTGGATCCTGCTGGCAGGAATTCTTTTCTGCCTGACATCCTGTGGAGAAACGCCGGAACTGGTCGCGGATCCGGCCCAGACCCCTGCAGAACCGGAACCGGTTGTCATATCCGGAACGGAACCGGATCTGTATAAAGATCTTCTGAAAACAGAAGAGGATGCGCTGGCACTTCTGGACGGATCCTGGAGGCTGTGCCCGATGGGCAGAATCCCGGGAGAGCAGGAAAAATCAACGGAACTTGTTATCGACGGAAAAAGCGGAAATGCGGAACTGGTTCGGGATGACGGAGAAACGATCACCATGGAGGTTTCGTTCGGCTCTCTGTACGGAGAAGGTGATCACATGGATGAGATGATATTCACACTGGATGAAATCTCTCCCGTGATCGTAGAAGCGGCATCCGGATATCCTTTGGAAGAGCCGATTTCCTACCAGTTCTTTGTCTGTAATGCGGGAGAATCGGATCTGCTGATGCTCAGGGAAGTGGGAAACGGTATCAGCATTCTGGGAGATGAGGGCTTCGGGTTCAATCTGATGTCTTCCGACCGTGGATGGACATTGATCCGCACGCCCGCAGCAGGCAAAAAAGAGGAAGTGCAGAAGAAAAAGAACGCTATTTTCTATGCTTACCGATGGCTCAGCGGAAAACTGGGTTATTTCCTGCAGGAAATGGATGGAAACGAATTTGAAGAAGACTGGGGATTCCCTGTTTGGGTCGTTTCCGTCAGACCGGCAAGCAACGGACATTCTCTCAGAGGCGTTTGGTACTCATCTGTTCCGGATAACGGTCAGGACGGTGAAGTCCTGATGCCGGGTCTCGTCCGTGTCGAAACAGACGAAGACGGCGCAGTAACGGATCTGGAAGAACTGGAATATGCCGGATACGGGCTCTACCAGATGGGAACACCGGTCATCGATCACAATCCGATCCACATCGGATGGGCGGAAGATCATCTGGACGGTTATGAAGACTGGATCGAGGCAAGTGTTACCGACAATGACGATCATATCGAGGTTCTGATCTGGCCGGATCAGACGCTCTCGGACGTCAAGATCTGTTCACTGTTCATGGATGGTTTTTCCGAAGACAACATCCCGCAATGGATTGCGGATCCTGTCTATACGCTGGATGAACTGGAACCGGACCGTCCCCTTCTGCTGACGCTCCCTTATCTTCAGGATATGCCAACATTCGGAATCGCCTTTACCGATCCGGACGGGCAGGAGCATCTTTATGAAATATGGCAGAGCGGGAAAGACGGTTCCCTGCTGCTGAATGAATGGTGATCAGACAAATAAGAAAAAAGCGGGTTCGGAAGGAACCCGCTTTTGTGTTTTATAAATGGTCAGACCGCAATACCCATTGCTCATTCAAAGTCCGGAGGATGGCTTCATTCGGACTTCCGGTATCAAGATAACGGGAACGTTCAGCACCGAACAACTTCTCAAGAAATCCTCCAACCGCCCGGGAACGGGATTCGCCGGCATAGCAATGAACGAGGATGGTATCTGCGTCCTGATGCGCAAGAGCGAAATCAATGATCCTGTCGGCATGTTCCGCAGAAAAGAACACAGCGCCGTCGACCGGACGGATGATATCGTCGAACAGGAGCGTCAGTGCGCCGGTGCAGGATGCGCTCTCACAGAAGCGGATGCCGAAGCCACCGGTATGGGAATCCTGGATCGAGATGACCGCATAGCGGTCTTTTCGTTCCGCGAATTCTTCCAGACCGAAAGGAGCATAATGATCCATGCAGTATTCAAAAGCGTCAAAGACGGAACAAACCAGAATGTGCGGCATATCAAACCTCCAGAAGCGTGTTTCTTCTGTATTAAATAACATTTTTTCCTTATTTTTCCAAGGGAGGTGCGGAAACTAACAGGAAACCTGCGCGGTAAGGAACCGATGTCCATGGACAAACAGGGGCAAAATTGGTATTGTGTTTTCGTCATTTGTGAGAAATAACCGGAGGTTTTTCATGGAGAAAAAGCGCAGATTTCTCGACTGGTCATTGCTGCCTGTCGTTTTTTCCCTGGCGTGGCCGACGATCCTTGAGGAACTCCTCGGGACGGCGGTCCAGTATTTTGATACAGCGATGGTCGGTGCGCTCGGAACGAGTGCGACCGCAGCGGTCGGATCCACTTCGACCGTGAACTGGCTGGTGCTCAGTTCGCTGTCTGCATTTGGCGTAGGTTTCCTCGCGTATATTTCTCAGGCATGCGGAAGGAAAGACTATCAGACTGCCCGCAAGGCTGTCATGCAGGCTTTCATTATGATCCTGGTGGTGGGAAGTCTGTTCACTGCGCTCCTTCTTTCCGTCAGCAGAAAAGTGCCTGTCTGGATGCATGTCGATCCGGCGATACAGGATCTGGCTTCCCGTTATTTCTTTATATTGTACTGTGCCATGCTTCCCCGCACGGCGACAAGTATCCTTGGTACCGTGTTGCGTGCTTTTGGAGATTCCAGAACGCCGATGCGTGTCGGAATCTATACGAACCTGCTGAATGTGGTTCTGAACTTTTTCCTGATTCCGGAGAGCAGAACTGTTGCGGTATTCGGAAGAGAGGTCTATCTGCATGGTGCGGGAATGGGCGTGCTCGGCGCTGCTGCGGCGAGTGCCGCGGCATATCTTTTCGGCGGGATCGCGATCATCGTGGGCGTGCTTCACCATCCGGAGATCTCCCCGATTGGAATCAAAGTGCGTGTGGACTGGGACATTCTGAAACCGTGTCTTACCGTTGCGTTGCCCAATATGCTCCAGCGGTTCGGATCATCCCTCGGATATGTTGTCTTCGCTTCCCTCATCAACTCGCTCGGTGAAGTGTCGACGGCGGCGAACACCGTTGCGAATACTGTGGAATCGGCGTTCTATGTTCCTGGTTTCGGCATGATGACAGCTGCGGCGACGCTGACAGGAAACGCGATCGGAGCCAGAGATCCTGAACGGTTCAGAGATATGCGGCGGATGATCCTTTTTATCGAAGTATCTCTGATGATTCTGACCGGTTCTCTGCTGTTTGCATATGCGCCGCAGATGGTCTCTCTGTTCGCCGATGATCCGGAGGTCATCTGTCTGGGCAGCACGGTCCTTCGGATGGTCGCTTGCTCCGAACCCTTCTTTGGCGCATCGATCGTTCTGGAAGGCATGCTCCAGGGTGCGGGAGAGACGCGTTTTCCCTTCATTCTGAACCTGCTCGGGATGTGGTGTATCCGGATCGGAGGGACGACCGTTTGTACGAAACTATTCGGCTACGGCCTGGAAGCCGCATGGGCATGCATGATTGCGCATAATCTGATTCTCTGCGCCGGGTATGCTGCATATACGGCACGCGCAGGATGGGCGCATTCTGTATTCAGCAGACAGGAATGACCGTGTCAGTTTTTTCCTTTACTGAAAACTGGAAAAAACGTATCATAAAGAACAGAAAATGACAGGAGTCCAAAAAATATGCAGACAAAAAAGATACTGGTTACCGGAGCGGCAGGCTTTATCGGAAGCTGGCTGACGATGCGCCTGCTGAAAGACCATCCGGAAATCAGCGTTGTCGGATATGACAACCTGAATCCGTATTACCCGGTATCTCTGAAGGAATATCGGCTTGATATGATCGGCGCTTTACCAGAAAGCGAAGGCAGATGGACCTTTGTGTCCGGAGAGCTGGAAGACCGGGAAAAGGTCCGGGCAGTATTTGACGAGCACAGACCGGAACTGGTCGTCAATCTTGCCGCTCAGGCAGGTGTTCGGCGATCACTTCGCGAGCCGGAGGTTTACCTTGCCTCCAATGTGATCGGTTTTTTCAACATACTGGAATCCTGTCGGGAGTATCATGTCGGGCATCTGGTGTTCGCGTCTTCCTCATCGGTCTACGGAGACAGCAGAGACGTTCCCTTTGAGCCGGAGCAGGATACGGACCATCCGGTCTCTTTTTATGCAGCGACAAAGAAGACGAACGAAGTAATGGGCTATGCATACAGCAAATGCTTTGGTCTTCCGATGACTGCGCTTCGGTTCTTCTCTGTCTACGGTCCGGCAGGCCGGCCGGATATGGCGTATTACCATTTTTCCGAGACCTGGATGTCCGGAAAGAATATTTCCCTGTTTGATGAGGGCAGATGTAAACGCGACTTTACATATATCGACGATGTGGTGTCCGCACTGGAGCAGATTTTGCTGTCCGGGAAGAGCAAAGAACTGTTTGATGCGATGGAGACGCCTTACCGGGTATATAACATCGGCAATGAGAATCCCGTGCTGATGACAGACTTCGTTCGTATCCTGTCGGACAGTCTGATTCGTTACGGCGCGCTGCCTACGGATTTTTCTCTCTGGGATCGTGTCGATTTGGTCGGAAAACAGGCTGGAGACCCGGAAATCACTTGTGCGGACAGTTCCGGCCTGCTGAATGATTATGGGATTAAACCGTCTGTGAATATTGAAGATGGACTGGATCGGTTTGCGCGGTGGTTCGCTCAATATAAAAACGGAGCAAAAAAATAAGACCCGTACAGGGTCAAGGCTGAGGTTTCAAAATGAATCAGACGGCGATCACGCAGCAAGAAATTGATGAACTGCACGGAATACTGCTGAAGGCACTGGTCGAGATCAGGCGGGTATGCGAGGCTCATGATCTGACCTATTTCCTGTATTGCGGAACGTTGTTGGGGTGCATCCGACACGGCGGATTTATCCCGTGGGATAATGATATCGATCTGACGATGCCGCTGGATGATTACAAACGCTTTTTGAAGATCGCACCGAAAGAACTCTCCCCCGGATACGAACTTCAGCATTACGGCAATAACAGGGACTATCCCAGACTGTTCGCCAGAGTCTGCATCGACGGAACGACCGCAATCCGTATGGATTATATCGAACGGAAGATCCATCAGGGGATATGCATCGACATCTATCCAATGATCGGGACAAGAGATACAAGGAAAGGTATTGAACGACAGCAGGCGGCAATGCGGTTTGCGCGCGGTGCGCGCAGTCTCAACTGCCGTGTGCGATATGAGGGGGCAAAAGACTGGAAAACGCGGATCTGGAAAATGATTCCGGAGTTTCTGAGAAATGCCGCTGCCGAAACTGCGATCCGATGGGCGTATCTATCCCCGACCAGCACGGAAAGGGTATGCTCGGTGGATACCTCGTATTTCTTCCCGAAATACCGTTCTGCCCAGTGGAAAGATTCGATACTGAAGCCGTTTGAGGGCGAACTGTTCCGGATCCCGAAAGAATATGACGCGCTGCTGACGGTCATGTACGGGGATTATATGAAACTGCCGCCTGAATCCAAGCGTGTACTGAAATTCGCGGATGAAGGCGTCGATATCGTGGATATTCATCGGGATTACCGGGAATATCGGGATGAGATCCTCGGTAAGCGGAAAAGTCACTGATGGTCGGAGACGCCAGAACGGTCATACAGATCCAGCATGATATCCAGAGAATGGCCGATCTGCTCATTTTTATATTTTTCCTTGCGGTATAGGCTCTGCCAGTAGGTATCGGAGGATACGTCGTTCAGATGAGTGACGCTCAGGGATGGGTCATAGCACATCCGGAATCCTCCGGTATGGCATTCCAGCCACAAGATCTCCTCTTCAAAATACAGAAACGTTCCGGGATGGAAAGCATATTTCCGCGCCCGGCAGAAACGGGCAGAGAAGACCATGCATGCGCCGTGCAGGACTGCGTCCTGTGCAGCGGGAGGCACGGACCTTTTCGGGAGGGAGTCCTTTTTCAGAAGAGCAGCTTCCGCTCTTCGGTATAGGCCTCTGATACGGTCAAGGAGAAAGGCAACGGGGAAAATACGGTTCCGCAACTGGTTTCTGCGCTTGCGCAGGACCAGTTCTTTTTTTGTAAAGCCCTTCAGATGGGCTGGGTTCTGGTGTGTGCCGTCCGGACAGCGGATGTCGGGACCGAGTACATCGAACGGTTCATGCTGATAGATCCGGTCCAGTGTTTCCAAGAAGTCGGACTGATCGATCAGGACATCGTTGTTTAGGAATACAAGATAATCCGGATCGTATTTGTCCCGGATCCAGCGGAACGCTTCGTTGTTTCCGCGGGCAAACCCCATGTTTTCTTTCAGGAGAAGTACGTCGACGCGGCTGTCAGACCGGTAATGGTCCTTCAGCAGCGGACCGCTCCCATCGGGAGAATGATTGTCTGCAATCACGACACGGACTTCATCGGAATTGCTCAGCGGGAGAGACAGGACAAGGTCCACGGCGCGAATCGTTGTTTCCGGAGAAAGAAAATGAAGTACGGCAAAAACGGTCTTGCTCATGGCTCCCCTCCATTCAGACTGATGTTCTCTGTCAGGCCGTGGGGCAGACGTACGAACAGATCGCAGTTCCTCAGATCCGTCCCCAGCATTGACGCCTGTTCCGGAGCGATTCCCAGTTTCCAAAGGGCGGAGACCAGCGCGGGCTGATCGCGGTAAGGGAAACGGAGATATTCTTCCCACCAGGTCTCGGCCACCCTGGCGGCCTCAGCGGAATGCAGGTCCTGGACGACGACAGGCGTCTCCAGAAGCCCGCTGTGGTGTGGAACGCCGAGCCCGGACAGATAACGTTTCTGCTGCTCCGCCGCACGGGAGGGCATCTTTCCCTTGATACCGCAGGCGGTCAGTTCCTGATAGACACAGTCTCTGTCCTTATGCGCAAAGAGCTGCACAGGAAAAACGGACAGATCCTTGGTCAGCGGAGTAAGATCCGATGTGATGAGGGTCGAAGAATCCACGTAGATCGAGACGTCGTGGTCCGGAAAGATCAGGTGCGGATGCATCCTGCACCAGCGGTTTTTTTCCGCCGGAGAAGTCAGTTCCTCCGGAAGAAGACCGGACGGATCCAGCAGGTTCCACTTCTTGACGCCGGTATTGCTGTCAGTGATCAGGTAGTAATCCACGTTGTCCGGAAATACCAGAGGATCGCGGACGGTATCATATCCGCCGAACATGGCGATGAATACGGCGATCCGCCTGTCGGAAACATAATCTTCCGGTTCATAACTGATCGGCTGGCGGGCGTGTTTTCCGGATTCCAGCCCGAGAGTTCTCAAAATCAGCGCGCGGAAAACGGAGGTCAGATCCCCGGTGCGGAGTTTTTCCAAAAGAGCCTGAAACGCCGAAAGCCCGGAAGAATCCTTGTACTTCCGGGTCTGCAGTTCCAGTTCCTTCAGCGAGTGAAGGGCGTCATTGTTGAAATGTTCAGGATACATCGGTGGGTGTTTTCTCCGTGAACCGGGTGATCCAGTGTGAAAAAAGATAGTCCGATTGGACAGAGGGATCTGCCGCGGCGCATGGAGCATCCAGAAAATCCGACAGAGCGCGGCGGTCTTTTCCCATCAGATAGATATTTTCCGGATTATAAAACGGCAGGTCACCGACAGAAAGATTGTCGGTGATCAGTTTTTTGCCGAAAAACAGGGATTCCATCACACGGAGAGATGGCCCCGCATTGGCGGAGGCGGTGAGATCCAGGATGGCAGAACAGTTTTTGACGAGTTCGAGATTCTGCTCATAGGAGAGGAACGAAGAGCGGAAGGGATCGTCAAATCCAAAGGGAAGCTGGTGTACGAGATGCGTCCGGAGCGTATATCCGCTTCCCGAAAGGGCACAGCGGATCTCTTCCAACATTGCTCCCCTTCCCTTTTCACGCCCTACGAAAAGAACGGATCGGTCATTTCCGGGGCAGGATGTTTCCAGACAGTCGAAGTAGAACGGCGTGTTATAACGAAGACCGAATTGATCACAGTCCTGTGGGCTGTAGGACCAGATTTCCACCTTCGGGTCGAGTCCTTCGAATCGTGTGATATCCGTGACTCTGTTCCAGAACCAGAGGATGATCCGCTTCTCCGGATAAGTCCGTGAAAGCCAGTTCAGATAACGGGCGGTCGTCATCGAATCGAATACGATGACCAGATCATCGCAATCCTTGGGAAGAGGACGGAACAGAAGTTCGTCAATAAAAGACGGAAGCTTTTTCTTCCTGAAGAACAGATCCAGAAACCGTGCAATGTCGCTCCGGTGCTGTGTACTCCACCCGGATCCGCAGTTCCGGAACAGATCCCGGAAAAGCGGCAGGTGTCCGTTGTCGTAGTAAATGATCACAAAAAGACCTCCGGTCAGGAGAATAGGAAGAGCAGGAGGAAGCGGATTGCTTTGTCGCAGTAGCGAAGAGAGAGGAACGGGATTTGGACCGCATTGAAAAGAAAAGCGGGAATGTTCCGGTCGGAAGCGTCGGATAGCGCTTTGAAGAAGCAGGTCTCCGCCTTGGTGTATCTTGCGGCGACAGGTTCCGAATAACGGTCGTCAACGCGGGACAGGATTTCCTCCACGCTCAGTTCGGTGTTCGAACGGTACATCTCCGCCAGTACACACATCGTCAGATACTGGCGGTAAAGATTCCGCTGGGAGATTCCGGATGACGTCCTGCGGTAACGGAGGACCGGCGCCTGAAGATTGGAAAGACGGTACCCCTTCATGAGTGCGCGCAGCTGCAGATCGTAATCTGCCGCGCAGGGCAGATCCCGATACCCATCCAAAGTCACGAATACTTCCCTTTTCCCAAGCCAGGTAGGGTGTGCCAGACAATCCCCAAGTCTGCTGAGTCGGCGGACCTTCTCAGGGGAGGAAGGCGTGCGGGAGACCATGTACATGTCATTCCCCTTTTCGTCCATGATCTGTACGAGACCGCCGATCAGATCCAGATTGTTACGGATCAGGAAGTCCAGCTGTAGTTCCAGACGTTCGGGAAGAGAGATATCATCCGCATCCATCCGGGCGATATACTCCCCCGTTGCCAGTTCCAGAGCGCGGTTCAGAGATTTTCGCTGTTTCAGATTCGAGGCGTTGATTTCGATCTTGAGACGGGGGTCAGTTTCCGCTAAGGAGAAGAGCAGATCCTTCGCCGGTTGATTGTCCGGATCGTCTAGGATCACGATGAACTCGAGATCCCTGTATGTCTGCGAAAGGATCGATTCCACAGAAGCACGGAGGATCTCCAGCGGTTCCCGGTAAGTTGTCATCAGGACAGAAATCATGAATGGCCTCATTTAAGAACGGAGATAACGAAACTTCCTGCCGCGATCGCTCCGAATACGCTGCAGGCAATGAGAGCAAAACCGTCAGGCTGGCGGCGCAGCCGCAGCCGTTCGGGGAAGGCGGTCAGGAAAAGGAACGGAGCAAAAGGAAGGTAATACCTGCCTTGCATGCCGTCGATATACAATTCGCCGAACCGTGTCCATCCGGACGCCATCGCCGCGGCGAATGCGCCGAAACTCAGAATAACGGACAGCATTGCGACAACGGAGGCTTTGCCGGACAGCGAATAGTCTTCATCGGACGAGAGCAGGAGATAAGAGAAAAGGAAGAAGTAAAGCAACTGTACGCCGTAACCGAGATGAATACCGCGGATCCAGCCGAGACCTCTGCCTGCCCAGTTGAACAAGTGGTAGGGGGTCTCATAGTATAAGGTACCTTCGAGGAGACGGAAGAGCGTTCCCGGGTGGGTGATCAGATAAGAGAGGGTATACGTTTCGGATGCTCTCCTGGCTGAATAGGAGCCGGACTGTGTTGCAGTCAGTTTGGTGCGCAGTGCGCTGGTGAAGAAGAATCCGATGGACAGAATGGCAACGATCAGCAGGATGCTGAGCAGGATCTTCACATAGCGCGGAAACCGGACTTTGCTGTGCTTTCCGGAGAAGAACCGGATGACTGCGCCGGCAGGAAGGAACAGGAGCGGCAGATATGCGCCGCCTTTGCAGAGAGGAACGATGAGCATCAGCAGCAGGAGAAGCAAAACGTCCCGGTAATCACAGCCATCGGGATCTGTCAGCATGGAGGCAGTGAGAGAGATCATCAGGAAGATGGCGGGCATCAGGACGGCATCAGGAGCAATAGAACAGAGTTCCTGAAGCGCGACGGGGATACATGCCAGTGAGGCAAACAGATATTTCCGGTGACGGGCTTTCCGGATCGCCAGATAAAGCAGAATTGTCCCTGCAATCTGGTTGCAGATCCGTCCTGCATAGGCGATACCGGTGAAATCCAGCCCGAGCATTCTGCCTATGGAGACACCGATGCCGGAAAACAGGAAATACAGGATGGAAGTGCCTTTGGTCTGATCTCTGGAATAGACAAGGGCATACGCACCGTCGGAATTGGCTGCTTTGCCGAGTCTCTCCACGGCGGAAAGGTAGGACCATTTGCCGACACGCGCGAAAGTCATCGGATCAGTGAGCATCAGAGCCTTTTCCTTGTACAGGACGTTGGGGAAGGGACTGTCCGGAACACCCATCAGTTTGTTGGAGACTTGGATCGCCATGTCCATATGAGCATATTCATCCGGAACGGAGATCGGCTTGATCAGCATTGAGAATACAATCAGCAGCGGAAGATATACCGCAAGAAAAATGATTTCTGTCGGGGCATTTGCCTGCACGAGTACAAAGGCGATGACAGTGCCGAGGATCAGCAGGACAGCGATCCACTTGAAATAGCCGGCAAGGAAGTAATAGGAGTTATAAAGATTGGTGTAATAGGGAATGGTCTCATCCCCTTTTTCCGTCAGCAGCTGCAGACCGAGATCTCCGGAGAGCAGAGACAGGCGGATCCGCAGATTTCTGTTTTCCGAAGCGTCGACCGGCTCCGTCTTCAGTGAGATCAGATTGTCGGACTCCGGAGGAATGAAATCAGCCGGACCGAACTCGTCTCTTCCGAGAATTTCTCCGGTTTCGGCGTCAAGAATCTCCAGCACCGCGGAAAGATCGTCCTGATAGAGAGGACTGATCTGGACTGTCACCCCTGCGAACCGGTCCATGGAGGAGACCGTATCCCAGGTCACGGTATCTCCGGGGAAAAGCGTCATGTAGACGGATCCTTTTTTGTTGACGGACTCGGTCTGATTGCTTCCGAAGCCGAGCCCGCGGAAATACGCGTACTCCAGACACACCGCTTCGATCAGGACAAGAATCAGAAGAAGGGCGAAGGCTTTCATGGAAAACCGCCTTTTTTCTTTCCGTTCTGCTGAGGAACCGACTTCCCGCTGAGGAGCGTCTTTACGGATGAAGAACCAGATGATGCAAAGAAATGGCAGGGCAATCGCAAAATAGAGGATTCTGTTATTCCGTTCGGAAGCAGGCGAGTAATACTGATTTCCGGAAAGATAACAGGATTCTGTCGGTTCCCCATTCACCGAGACAGGAGACAGCATGTAGGACTTGTTGCGCACGAGCAGAAGGAAAGAGTCGCTCTCGGCAAAATTCCTCGCGCTCAGTTCGACCCGGTAAGACCCTTTCGGGAATTCATTATCTCTGAAATCAAAGATCAGCATGCCTTCATTGGCTCCGTCTCCGACGAATCCCATTGCCCGGATCATAGCTTCCGACGTGATTTTTTTGCCGGTTTCCGAGGTCATCGTGCACAGTACGGACTGATCCGTGATGACCGTCTCCGCAGGATACTTCAAAGAGACGCCGAAACCTCCGAAGGAATCCACCTGGATGTTCCAGTCTGCCTCAAAAACGGAGTCTTTCGTAAAGGTGAGAGTGGAAAGAGAACCGCTGGAAATCGATGACACGCAATAGGAGACCTTCTCGCCTTTGACGTAAGCGGATACAAAGACCAGTAGAAGGACTCCGGCGAGAAACAGGGGAAAATATTTTTTCAGCGTCTTGCTCAATCGTATGCCTCCGGAGAAACGGAAAAGACAAATAGTCATAATAATCTAAACTATAGTATAGCATGATTATCAGGAATATATCACTCTCTGTCAGGCAACGCTTTTGATATAGAGAAAAACCGAGACCGGGGTAGGATGCCCCGTCTCGGTTTTTTATGAATTCTGATTCGGCCAAGAAATATGTGATCTTACCCGTTTTTTCCGCAGACCGAACAGGCGACCCAGTGACCGGGCTCAACCTCAACAAAAGCGGGCTCGCTGTTCCGGCATTGCTCACAAACCTCAGGACAGCGGGGAGCGAACCGGCAGGCAGCATCAGGCTCAATGGGCGACACCACTTCCCCTTTCAGAACGATACGATCCATCCGGTGATGGATGTCTGGAATCGGGATTGCCGACAGGAGTGCGCGCGTATATGGATGGATCGGATTGCGGAACAGCGTTTCCGCATCCGCCTTTTCGACCATTCGTCCCATATACATGACAAGGATCTCGTCCGCAAAATGGTTCACAACAGAAAGATCATGGGTGATGAAAATATAAGTGAGGTGCTCCTGCTCCTGAATGTCCTGCATCAGGTTCAGGATTTGGGCCTGGATAGAAACGTCCAGCGCCGATACAGGCTCGTCGCATACGATGAATTTCGGGTTCATGGCCAGTGCACGTGCGATGCCCACACGCTGGCGGCGGCCGCCGTCCAGTTCGTGGGGGTAAGTATCGTACAGGCGCTCAGCAAGTCCGACCGTTTCCATCAGTTCGAGGACCCGCTGTTCCCTTTGTTTCCGGTCCTTCACGATTCCGTGAAGGATCAGCGGTTCAGCGATTGTCTGGCTGATCGTCATACGCGGATCGAGGGAGGAATACGGATCCTGAAAAATGATCTGCATATCCTGTCTCAGACGCCGCATTTCACGCTTGGAAAACGTGAGAATGTTTTTACCTTCAAAATATACCTCACCGGAAGTCGGTTCGATGAGACGCAGAATCGTTCGGCCGATGGTGGATTTTCCGCAGCCGGATTCTCCGACGATGCCCAGGGTTTTTCCTCGCTCGATGGTGAAGGATACGTCGTCCACTGCGTGAAGCATCCCTGCGTCGGTTGGGAAATATTTCTTTAGATGACGGACATCCAGCAGGATGTCTTGCTCCGGTGCGTTGCTCATTCCTGCTTCTCCTTTCCGAGGCGGTCTTCGTCTGCTCCGTCCTCATAGAGGACGCACGCCACATAGTGGGTATCGGTCAGCCATTTTCCTGCCGGTTTCGCGGATCGGCAGACGTCACAGGCATAGTCGCACCGGTCTGCAAAGGCGCAGCCGGCAGGCAGATTAGCAGGATCAGGCATCAATCCGCGGATAGGTTTCAGCCTTGCGGTTCTGTCCTGGATGTTGGGCAGAGAATTGAAAAGCCCTTGCGTATAAGGATGACGGGTCCGGTCGAAGACGTCTTCCAGGTTGCCATGTTCAACGATGGAGCCCGCGTACATGACAGAAACTTCATCGCAGGTCTCGGCAATGATTCCAAGGTCGTGGGTGATCATCAGGACGGATGTGCCAAACCGTTCCCTGAGTTCCTTGATCATCTCCAACACCTGTGCCTGGATGGTCACATCCAGAGCGGTGGTCGGTTCGTCCGCGATCAGAAGAGAGGGATTGCATGCCAGCGCCATGGCGATGACCACGCGCTGCTTCATACCGCCGGAAAACTGGTGCGGATAATCGTCCTTACGCCCGGCGGGAATACCGACCAGTTCGAGCATCTCCTCAGCTTTGGCAACAGCTTCTTTTCTGGAACAGTTCTGGTGAAGCAGTACCGCTTCAGCGATCTGATCACCGACAGTAAAAATCGGATTCAATGCAGTCATGGGATCCTGGAAGATCATGGCGACTTTCTCACCGCGGATCTTCTGCATCTGACTGTCGGTTTTTGCGGATACGCTCTCGCCCTTCCCGTTTCTTTTTATGATCTCTTCGCCGTCCACCGAGATGATTCCGCCTGTGATGACGCCGGTAGTTTCGGGAAGCAGATTCAGTACTGCAAGAGCAGTGGTAGTTTTTCCTGCTCCTGTCTCACCGACAAGCCCGAGGGATTTTCCCCGTCTAATCTGCAGACTGACACCGTTGACCGCTTTGACGGTTTCTTCGTCGGTTCGGTATTCCACAGACAGGTCCCGGATATCAAGCATGAGATCTTTCTTTTCGTCCATAATGCATACCCCCTACCGTTTCAGCCGCGGATCCAGAGCATCCCGCAATCCGTCTCCAATCAGGTTGAATGCGCTGATCGTCAGAAGAAGAGCGATGCCCGGCCCCAGAACGAGATAGGCGTTTCCGCGGATATAGGCGCGGGCGCCGGAGAGCATATTTCCCCAGTCCGGTGTCGGTGCCTGAATGCCCATGCCGATGTAACTCAATGTGGATACAGAGAGGATACGGCTGCCGATAGCAAGTGCGTACTGTACGAGAATCGGCGCCATACAGTTCATCAGTACATGTTTGAGAATGATAACATGGTCCTGCGCGCCGATCGCCCTCGCCGCTTCAATATATTCCTGCTCTCTTACGGTGAGAACCGCAGAGCGGACGATCCTTGTGAACTTCGAAATGTAGGAAATGCCCAGCGAGAGGCTGATGTAAAAGATATTGGGCTCGAACGCACTCATGATAGCAATGGCAAGAAGAAGGCCCGGGATCGCAAGAAGAACGTCCGTACATCTCATGATGATATTGTCCAGAGCACCTCCGTAATATCCGCATACCGCGCCGAGTGCGCCGCCGACGAGCAGCGCAAAAGTGGTGGCAGTCAGACCTACCGTGAGGGAGGCGCGTGCGCCGTAAACGATACGGCACAGCATATCCCTGCCCATCTCATCGGTTCCAAGCCAGTGTTCGGCAGACGGCTTCTGCAGGCGGTCGGAAACGTGGATCTCACAAGCGTCTGCTTCATAATCCCAGAACAGATCCGCTGTACATGCCGCCAGCACTATGACCGTGAGGATAAACAGCGCCAGCATGGCGATCTTATTTTTCCGGAACCGTTTCCAGACCTGTCTCGCCTGACTTTCCTTTTTCTTTCGGTTCTTCTTTTCTGCCATTACCGGCTCCTCTTAAATACTGCGCTTTGATTCTGGGGTCGATCAGTCCGTACAGGATGTCGACCAGCAGATTGATGATACTGACCATCACCGAAACAAATACCATGCACCCGATGACCGTGGGTGTATCGTGCAATTTGATATTATCGATCATCAGCCTTCCCACTCCGGGGATGGCGAACACGGTCTCGATGGCGACCGATCCGCCGACCAAAAGGCTGAAATCCAGTCCTGCGACTGTAATGGAGGGCAGAACTGCGTTGCGCAGCGCATGCTTATAAGTCGCGCTGAATCTGCTGACGCCTTTGGCGCGTGCCGTTCGAATATAGTCTGAACTCAGAACCTCCAGCATGGAGGAACGCTGGGTGCGGACGATACTCGCCAGCATATTGAAACCCTGTGTAATCGTTGGAAGCACCATGCTCCGCCAGGTGCCGTCGTAGGCGGAAGGCAGCATTCTCAGGCCCAAAGAGAACCAGAGAAGCAGCATCGTTCCGACCCAGAACGTCGGCGCCGAGACGCCGATCATGGCAAAAACGCTGATCACATAGTCTGAGACCGTATTGCGGTTCACTGCCGCAAGGATACCTAAAGGAACCGAGATCAGCAGTGCGACCAGCATGGAGCACAGACTCAGGGTCACAGTAAACGGAATCGCTGAAAAGAGACGTTCCGCCACCGGCCTTCCGGTATACCAGGACATACCGAAATCCCCGTGGAGCAGATTCCACAGGTAACGCCCGAATTGGACAAGGAAGGGATCCGTGATGCCCAGTTTCTGGCGGGTCTCCGCAATCAGCTCCGGGGTCGCGTCGCCGCCAAGCAACAGCGCTACCGGGTCTCCCGGTGTCAGGTACATGATCAGGTAAACGAGAAAGATCACTGCTATCGTTACCGGAATCATGTACAGAATCCTTTTGAACGAATAACGAATCATGACTGTACCTTTATGGATGGGGATGCCCCGGAGTCCTCAGTGAGGTCTCCGGGGTCGTGATAAACGTATTTCCGATCAATAGCAGATCGTGTTGTACCAATAGGTCGTCTCCACGTTGATGTTGACGCCCTGGATTCCGGTGCGGGCAAGCGCGTAGAGATTGCTGTTGAACATGCCGATCCACGGACAGTCGTCACAGAGGATCTGGTTGATCTGGTGATAGTATTCCATACGCTTGTTCTCGTCCAGAGTGGCCTTTGCCTCTTCCATCAGACGATCGACTTCCGGGTTGGAATAGTGCGAATAGTTCTTCGCACCGATGCCGGACGCCTGGAACTGACGGCCTACGAACAACTCGGGATCGTTGTAGAATGCGGTGTAGTCGAAGGCCATATCATACTCGTTATTTGCCATTACTTCCGTAAGAATCGTATTGTCGATACGGGAATATTTCATCGTGATACCGACTTTGGCAAGATGAGCCTGAACCGCCTGAGCGATGCGCTCCTCGGCGTCGGTTTTTACACAGGCGGAGATGACCTCACCGTTGTAGCCGGATTTTGCGACCAGTTCCTTTGCCTTGGCCTCGTCCAGCGTGTAGGGATCGTCAGTAGCACCGTATACAGTAGGTGCCCAGACATTCGACCATTCACGGCCGTAGCCGTTGTAACCGACCTCCAGGCAGTCCGCACGGTTTACCGCCCATGCGACGGCCTGACGCAGTTCCTTGCTGGTGAAGGGGCCTTTCTCACAGTTCAGTGCAATGTAATAGATCGTGGAAGACTCATGCTGAAGTACCTGCACGTTCGGGTCTGCAAGGCAATCGTCCATTGCAGCCGTATCAAAGTTGACGTTCACGTCCGCTTCGCCGGTCTGAACCATGACGGTACGGCTGGTGGCGTCAGGAATGATCCGGAAAATGAGCTTGTCATTTTTTGCTGCGTCGTTCGGATCGAAATAGTTCTCATTCTTCAGAAGTTCGACCTGATTTCCGATCTGACGGTCGCCCAGGATATAACGGCCGGTCGCACCCTGGCGGATCACTTCGTCCCAGTCGCACTCCCCTGCTTCGGCCTTTTCGATCCAAGTTTTCGAGAGGATTGTGCAGGCGGAATTGGACAGCGCAGTCAACATGGAACCATAAACCGTGGATGTGGTCAGGCGCAGCGTATGTTCGTCCACCTTTTCAAAGGTTTCTACCGGCCCCAGCAGGGTCTTGCCGGAAGAGGATTTCTCCTTTGCGCGCTGCAGGCTGTAAATGACGTCATCCACAGTCAGCACTGTGCCGTCGTGAAAATGCACATCGGAAGCGATGGTGAACTCCCAGGTGTAATCGTTCACCTGTTTGTAATCGGTAGCAAGCACAGGCACCGGATTGAAATAGTCATCCGTCTCATATAAACGGGAGACCATGTTCTTCAGAACGTTTTTGTTGTTGGTGTCGGTGGAAGCTGTCGGGTCGAAACCGATGACGTCCGAAGACTGTACGATGGTAATAACGCCGTCCCAGTTTTCCGCCGGATCCGCGGTTTCCTGTTTTCCGCCGCAGGAGACGAGCGACAGCGTCAGACTCGTCAGCAGCAGAACAGCGAGCATTTTTTTGATGTTTTGTTTCATGGGGTATATTCCTCCATACTGATTGAATTATGCTGATTTAATTCAGCTTTTTATCTGATAGCTTATGTCCATTTCCTGGAGTTCACGGAAAGAATCGATCTCAATGACATCCGTTTCTTGACAGGGCATCACGGAGACCTGATATCTGTTTCGGTAAACCCGGAATGGCACATAGGACATGGGAAGCATTTTTCCATCGGGACCCTCGTATGCTTCCTTTATGTCAAGAGCGAGTCTGTGTCCGGCATCCGCGTCCCAGTAAGAGATTCCTATGAGACGGAATAGATTATCTCCCGCCCCGTTCACGCCGATTTCTCGGATCGTCCCTTCGGCGTCTGTCTTCAGGAACCAGTCGTCCGTCTCTTTCATGGGGATCCCCATGAAATCAGAGCTGAAGTGGTATTTCCGTATGATCTTTGGGTTTGCTACGACCAGATCGGATTCCAGCACATACGCCTGCTCAAGCAGTTCCCGTGCGTAGAAAAAGGAGGAGATGGTCCCGGTACCATCGTATTCGGGATTGTCCACCAAATGGATCATCGGGTATTTTTTCTGAAGAAGCTCAAATTGCTCTCCGAGATAACCGCGAACAATGAAGATCTCCGTAATACCGGCGGCAAGGACCGCGTCAATGAGCGTCTCGATGATCCTCTTACCGTGAACACGCACCAGCGGTTTTGGGGTGTTGATCGTAATGGGAACCATCCGCGAGCCGAAGCCGGCTGCAATAAACACGGCGCGCTTAACCCTGTAAGGTTCCAGGGCTTCGAGTCCCGCTTCCGTCACGGCACCTCCGGACAGAAAACCGTTCCGTTCCAGTGCCGCGCATGCCTCGTCCAGCATTGTCTGCTTCCATCCGAATACCCGGCAGTCAAGCGACAGGTCTCTGTTTTCCGCAATCGCGCTCAGTATCTCGAAGGAGATCCTATCCATACAATTCCCCTTTTCCGCATTTTTTGCATGTTAATAACGTACAGCCTTATCCTTGCGGCGGTCAACGTGAGCGGATTGTTTACAAGCTCGAATCAACAACTTACCGATCATTTGTTGATTAACACGCAACAATGCAACATTTTATTGACCTTCTGCGGGTGTGCTGATTAAATAGTATATATAGAATGCGCAGGAGGCGGAAACATGTCACTGGGGAAAAATATAAGGAAAAAACGCATTGCTCTCGGAATCAGTCAGCAGAAACTGGCGGACGCCATGGGCTACAGGAACCGTTCCTCCATTACCAGAATAGAAAAAGACGCATCACCTGTCACAGGAGAACAGCTTCAGCAGTTGGCGCAGATCCTCCATACGACTGTGGGATATCTTGCGAATGATGAGCCGGAGAACGATCTGCCGAAAGGGATCATCGTTCCGGATCCTTCTGTTCTGAAGCCGCCTGAGCGGAGAAAGAGAAAACAGCGGTGTGTCGCCGTAATCCTTGCGGGCGGAATGAAACATATGAACGTTGCCGGAATACCTTTCCAGTTCGTGACGGTGCGTGAAAAACCGGTGATTCTATATACCATGGAAGCCTTTCAGAGACACCCGCAGATAGACGGAATCGTTGCGGTATGTCTGAACGGATGGGAAGATTATCTTTCTGCCTATGCTGAAAAAGAAGGAATCACAAAACTTTTGGGTATCGTTCACGGGGGCTCATCCGGGGTCACTTCCTTACGGAATGCCGTAGAATGGCTGACTGCTTCCGCCGATGTGTGGGACGTTCTGATCGTTCAGGACGGCACAAGTCC
Organism: uncultured Faecalibacterium sp.; assembly: GCA_946411155.1. GTDB lineage: Bacteria > Bacillota > Clostridia > Oscillospirales > Ruminococcaceae > RUG11783. The sequence goes on along the minus strand of CAMKDB010000001.1, from coordinate 33,684 downwards.
GTTTGTGGATCCTGAGACGGTCTCCAACGCCATTCGCTGCTGCCGGCAATATGGAAGTGCGGTCACTTTTGAGCGGATGGATCCTGTGACTCCTTTTCTTCTGAACGGAAGCGATCCGGAAAAAGGCTTGTCCCATCTCCCTGCTGAAAGGCTGATCAATGTAAAATCTCCGGAGTGCTATAACTTCGGGTTCCTACGGCAGGCTTTTTATGATGCGGACAGGATCGGCCTTCCGTGTGACGAAACGATCTGCGCTGTTTTTCTGTATCACCTTGGAAGAGAATTGCGGTTTTGCGAGGGACATCCCCGAAATTACCGGGTAGTGAGCGCTGAAGATCTTAAAGTAATGGAAGCCCTGCTGTAAACAGGGCTTTTCTGATTCCGCCATCCGTCTGTGACTGGGAAGCACCAGAGACCTCCACTTCCCCGCTTTGATAATAAAGAAAAAGCTGCTGCCGTCCGAAACGGCAGCAGCAACACTGCATCATTTTCAGTTATACATCGTCATCGTCGACGCCAAGGTCGTCCGACTCGACTTCCTTGTTGCGGTTCTCGTCGATGCCCAGTTTTTCACTGACTTTCTTTTTCGCCCGGCGCAGATAAACACCCAGGGCGGCACCAACAGCGATTGCGATTCCGGCGACGGCCTGGATCACATATGTCGTGACGGAAGGATCAATATAAGCCTTAGCGTTAAGGCCAAAGAGCAGCATGCCTGTTCCGAAAAGATAAATGGCAGTGAGCACAGATAAGATCTTTTTCATGGAATTTGTTTCTCCTTTTTATCCTCCACCTTCTGGCGGATGGTTTTGATAATATAGCGTGCAGCGATCTCCGAGGAATTGCCCAGATTATAAACATATTCGTGAGCAAGAGCCTCTATGTTCCGGTGATACTCCTCCGACCGGCCGAGGAGATCTTTTGCGGTCTCCAGTGTGCGGTCAAGTTCATCCAGAGAAAGACGCTTTCCGATCTGATCACGCAGGGCAATATTCAGCGGAGGAACATCGATCTGCTGCCAGTCTGGGTTCATAACCTTCATGGGGGTGTCGATGAACAGTACCGGTCGCCGGGTCGTGAAAGCAAATTCCCAGCTGATTCCGGACCAGTCGGTGATCAGGAGGTCGGCTTCCATGATCGGATTGTTGGAGGAGAAATCCGTCTGTACTATTATACCGTCTTTCTCGTATTTCTGGCGCAGATTTTCCATGTACTGCTTCTTGTGACGCACTTCCTGCGGGTGCGGACGGACGATGATATCGAATTCCCCGGTATTCAGCTGATCAAGGATCTGTTCCAAACAGCTGTCTACGATGTTGTCTTTCTGCCAGGATGGTCCGATCAGGATCAGGGGCTTATCGTGCTTCTGGTGTTCGCCGCTGTCGTATGCTGCGCGAAGTTCGTCCAGCATCGGATATCCGACTTCCAGCAGTTTCCGTTTTGGAACGCCATAGACACGCTCTCTCTCCAGTTCCTCCGCCATCTGATGCTTGCCGACGCAGAAGATGGTGTCATAGTGATCCGTGGCGGTCTTCGTACAGGTCAGGTTCATGCTGCCGATGCCATGCTGGATATACACATATTCGATATCCTTACGGATATAGCTGCGCTTGATGTGATACGTCTCGATGTCTGTCATGGTCATCGCCACCACATCGGCATCCATTTTCATCATCAGGGTAATCAGTTTGTTCTCGCCAATATAGTACGGCCGGATTCGGGGCTCCTGTTCTGCCAGACGGAAGATCTGATCATTGGGATCGCTGGTCACATAATGAATGGTGATACTCGTATGTTCAAGGATATACTCGATGATGCCCCTGTAATACTTATAGAATCCGCTGCCTTCGGAATAAAAGACAAGATGCTTGTTGACTACTGAGAAGAAACGCTTATAGTCAGCGCGTTCCCGCTTGCGGTTCTCCGAAAAGTAACCTTCTTTCTCCCCTACGTCCTGGATCTCCGCCAGTGCAGCGCGGCTTGCTTCCAGTTCCTCGTAATCAATGTGTTTTGCCGGAGGGAATATCCGGTTGAAAAGGTACATCTGCGCAATGGCAAGCAGATTGCTGCATACCCAGTAAAAGGCAGTGCCTACAGGTACGATCCATCCGAGGTAACAGGAAAGCAGTACGGTCAGCGCCATGGTCCCGTATTTGTTGTAAGCGGACTGTTCGGATTGAAGAACATTGCTGCGGTTCTGTGCGAAGCTCAGCAGAAAAGAGGAAAAACCTGCCGCCAGCGGAGACCAGATCAGAGAGAGACCGGTCCTGCTTGGTACCTGTGAGAGATCGATACCGAAGAAGTTCATGTTGATGGAAGGGTCATTCACTCCGGCGCGTATAGCACCGGCGACGCCTACAAGCAGAATCAGCTGAACCACAGTCGGAATGATAGAAAGAAGCGGCCGGTATCCGGCCCTTTTGAAGACCTGAGCCTGTTCTTCGGCAATAACATCGTTCTGCCCGTAATACTTGACTTTCAGACGGTTGATTTCAGGCTGAACCTGGATCATTTTGATAGAGTTGAAATGGGTCCAGACGGAAATAGGCAATAATACGATTTTCGTCAGCAATGTGAATACAAAGATCGCGGTGCCGTAATTGCGCACCAGTGCATAGCACCACCGCATCATCGTTCCGAATATTCGTCCTATCAGTTCCATATCCTGTTCCTTTTCCTTATATCACGCTCCGTCAGGAGCATTATTTATTCGGCGGGACCGATCGTGATGGAGATCAGGGAGAGGGTTTCTGTCCGGCTGGTGACATCCTTCTCCATCTCCTCTTCGGATATTTCCGGAAATACCAGTTCGATCCGTATAATATTATCTGCCGCAAAGAGTTCTGCGGCTTCGGCAGTAAACACTACTCCTTCTTTTGCCATTGAACGGGTGATCTCACCGCGGAAATATTCCTTGCCGTTGACTTTGATCACCGTTTCCTTCACGTTGATCTTGTTGTGATGGAATTTCAGATTGAAAGTAAGCGTGCCGAATGGTTCTGGATCGGCCACCGGGATCTCCAACAGCGCATACGGCCCGTGGAGTTTGGTACGGAACCCCGTATTATTGCCGAAACCCTCCACGGAATACCGGTTTCCGGTCGCCTCGGTTGTAAATGACAGTTCTTCGCCCAGTGTATACGGTGCGTCCGCACCCAGCGGATCTTCCCAGGACCGGACAAGTTCCAGAGCGTCGTAGTCTCCTGCATGACCGGTAGTTTTATATTCATCGATCATGACTTTGCTGCTGCCGGAAGCGTTACGGAAGAAACGGCGTTCCCGGGTACCTGCTGTCAGCATTTCTTCCCAGTGCATTCCATATGGCAGAGTATCGCCGAAATCAACGCCAGCCTCATCATAGAAGAGTACCGAGAGATCGAAGAGAGAAAGAGGAGCGTCGCAAGAAGTGTACTCCCCTTTTGCGCCAAAATCCTTCAGAAGGAAAAAGGGCTGTTCGCTTCGATGCTTTTCTCCATGATCCGCAGTGATGATTACTCTGGTATCGTCATAATGACCAGTGGACTGCAGATCCCGAAGCATATCCTCCACGATCTTCATGGAACCTGCAAGCTGATCTCCCAATGAGGCGTCTTCTTTCTTCTTTCCGTCTGCTCCAAGCGTGTAAGGGGAATGAGCGCCGTGAAGATGATACAGACGCAGGGCATTGTCATAACTGTCCGTGAAAGTGAAGCCTTCGGAAAGATAATCCGAATAGAATGCAGCGTCGTTCACCTTGTACTGCCCTGTCGCCTCCTTCGCTTCTTCAAATTCCCCGGTATAAAACCATACGAATCGTTTCAGAAGATGCGGGAAAAACTTGGAAAACGTGAGCTTATACAGTTTGCTGCCGAGGATCGGATAAGAGCGGACTTTCTGTTCCCCGTGAGTGAAATTTGCAACGAAATCCGCTGTGCTCTCGGCAAAATACATCGCTTCGGAATAGATGCGGACATCTGTTCCCGTCTCTGCAAGTGCGCGTACGGGATTCTGTCCGTCCCAGACATCCTTCAGGTATTCTGCGTATGAAACGTCTCTGAGAAATGGGCGTCCGGTAAGAATCGATGGCATCGCTACCATCGTTGTCGCGCCGCTGGTGAGCGTGTTCCCGAAATGCACGATCCCGTTGGTCCGGTTTGGAAAAGCCGGGTCGTTCGCAAGGAATTGCTCGTAATAGACTTCATCATATGTGTCCAGAATAAAAATCAGGGTGTTCTTCCCTTCTGACAGTTCAAACATCCCTTCATCGGTAATGGTCAGCGAACCGCCTTCGGGTTCGGAGAAGTTGATCACCTCAACCGCCATGGCCGGGATCTGGATCAAAATGAAAAACAGCGCGGCAAAGGCGACGGCGGTCCGAAGGATCTGCGTTTTCTTCTTTTTCTTCAGGAAAAACCATGCTGCGACCGGGATCAGGCAGACCAGGATCCAGAGGGCGGTATTCCCCGCGGCGTAACTTCCGTATGCGTTCCAGTCAATCTCTTTTCCGTCCAGAACACCGGTCCCATAACTGATATTCAGAAAATTCCCCTGAAGATAGAAGCAAAGCGAAAGGCCGAAGACCGCGGCTAAAACCGGTGTGAAAATCTTCTTGGGAAGGATCATGAGCAACACGGATATTACCGCCAATCCGGCAAGCGAAACCGGAATAATGACTTTCAGCAGGTCATTCAAGCTGAAGAACAGCTCCTGCGCGTTGTTCAGATACAGACTCAGCGGGCCGTAGAACAACACAGTAAATACAAAAAGACAGGCTACTGCAAGCACAGGAAACAGCCTTTTTTTCCAGTTCTTCATACTGATAATTCCTTTTTTTCATCTATTCGCGTGCTGTTTATTGTATCACATTTTGAGCGGATAATTCTGTTTTTTTAGTATAGCAAAGAATGAGAAGCGCTTTTGAGATACAGTTTGTCGGGATTTGCAGAACCAGTTCCCATATTCCAAAAACAGAATCAAAGAAAAAGCACCGCCCATCATTGAGCGGTGCTTCTCATTTGGTGACCCGGACGAGAATCGAACTCGTATTACCGCCGTGAAAGGGCGGTGTCTTAACCGTTTGACCACCGGGCCTGGTAGCGGATGTAGGATTCGAACCAACGACACCCCGGGTATGAACCGAGTGCTCTAGCCAACTGAGCTAATCCGCCATGTACATTTAGCGCAAGAAAAATTATACCGAACAAAATAACCGTTTGTCAACGATTTTTCCTTTATCTGCAGGTTCGCGTTTATTTGCGGATAAAAAATGCGGTAAATCCCGGTCAGGAGGGAAGAGCAAGATCATGCTGCCAGAGCCGGAGCGTCGCCTGATAATTGATGTGTAGCGCATCCATGAAATCGAAAAAGTCGCAGGCACAGGCCTCTGGATCGAAACTGCCCAGTACGGTTGCGCCTACAGAGTCGGCATATTCGTGAAGATAGTTCTCAACGTCCAGGAGCGCAGCTTCACCGCCTCTCTGTTTTATCTCATAGAACGCAATCGGGTGAATGGGAGAAATCAGAAGAACAAGGTCGGAACCGTTGGAAATGACGCTGCCGCAGAGTGCCTCAAACATGGTGCGGAGCTGCGGGTCGATGCCTTTCCACTCCGCCGTGGGAGCAACAACAGCGTCAAACGCGCTGAATACGCGCTTTTCGACTTCATTCTGATTGGAGAGTACGTAGTTGCTGGGATAGACATAACTTCCGTCAAAACGCATCATACCGTAGAGGGAATAGTCTTTTTCCGTGCTGGTGACAAGATCACGCATGCGGACACTGTGGTTTCCATCCATGAGATAGTCAAAAGAGGACTGGAAGTAGGAGAGGGAGGTCAGTTCCGACAGATAGGAGAGGGTAGAGAAAGAAAAATGTTTTGCGGGGGTGGGGATCCCCACAGCCTCAGACATAAAGCGTGCAAGTGGCGCCTCGAGATATAGAGAGGCACGGGCATCAGTATAAGTCCCGTCAAACGTCCACAGATCGATGCCGATAATGACCCGGTCTCCGATTTTCCCATTCTCCCGGAAGACCTGATACAATCCGCAGATATCCTGCGTTGTGGCTCCGGAAACGCCCGCATTCCAGACGGTCGTGCCGCAGACTTCCGTATCGATCTGCTGGACACGGCTGGAACCAAAGATCAACGTCTCAGGACGGTCGATCACTTCGGCAGCTTTCTGCTGGAAGATCCTGTCCTTGAAATCCGCGACATGCTCGATGTTGTACCCCTCCTGCATCAGTGAGAGCATACGACCGAAGAAAAACTCATTCTGTGTCAGGTTGGCAGGGTCTGCCCAGTAGTTGACGACAACGACCAAAGCAAACACGACAAGCAACCACAGTGTGTTTTTCAGGACATGTTTCAAACAGAACTTCTCCTTTAGAAATTGTAATAAAGAAAACCGGACAGTTCGAAGTTCCCGAGAAAAGCAATCGACGCAAAGAGCAGCAGGAAGACCAAATATCTGAGAACAGGGGAGCGGAGAATCTGTTCCTTGGGCAGGATCCCGTGTTCTTTGAGAAGATCGACGATCAGAATGACGATCAGCCCAGCAAAGACCGACCATATCTTTTTCTCAGGAAGGTCCATCGTCTTGAGGATGTAGGAGGGGAATTCGAGCGGTTCTCTGAAACGGCTGATATAATCAATCGCTGCAGAAAGGGAGGGGCAGCGGAAGAAAATCCAGGCAAAATTGACGAAGCAGAGGTTCAGCAGACGGGAGATCCACCGCAGAACAGGGTTCTTCTCCGCGTTCTCCATCATTCCGGAACGGTTCAGAAGGGGACGAATCAGATTGAACAAAGCAAGCGCCGCGCCGTGGAGCAGACCCCATACCAGAAAATTCAGTCCGAATCCGTGCCAGAGACCGCTCGCCGCGAATACGATCAGCACATTCAGCATCGTACGGAAGGTTCCTTTTCTGGAACCGCCGAGCGGGAAATACAGATGTTCCCGGAACCAGTGCGAAAGGCCGATATGCCATCTGCGCCAGAAATCCTGAATATTCGTGGCAAGATAAGGATTGCGGAAATTCTCCGGGATAGACACACCGAATAGCTTGCCCATGCCCATCACTATGGACGAATAGCCGGCGAAGTCGCAATACAGCTGAAAAGTGTAAAATAAACTTGACAAAAGGAGCCTGGAAGGCGTAGCGGTTGCAATCTGCCCGAAGAAAGAATCCACGCTGAGGGCGAGTCCGTTCGCCACAACGGTCTTTTCGAAGAAACCCCAGAGAATCAGCAGCAATCCGTCATTGAAAGAGAAATCATCATATTCAGGCAATTCACGGTACTGATCTATGTCAGACGAAGGAAGAATCGGACCGGAAAGGAAGGTCATAAAGTTCCCGGAGAACAGGAACAGGTCGCTAAACGAAGCGGATTCTCTTTTTCCGTTTCCAACATCGAACAGATATCCTGCAACGGAAAGCGCGTAATAGCTCATGCCAACGGAAGGGAAAATCCCGTACCCCGTCAATTTCGGAAGCAGATACCATGAAAGGAAGAGAATCACCAGAATGAGGAAGCCTGCGAGTCTTCCTGTACGCTTTCTTTCCCGGGAAGAAGCGGTCGCTTTTCCAAGAAGATAACCCGCCAGAATGACTGAAACACACCACAGCGCATTTTTCAGCCCGCAAAATACGAGAAAACAAAAATCGGCGACAATCAGTACCGATCGCCGCCATTTCTGTTGTTTCCTTGCCCAATACAGCAACAGCGCTATAAGAAGAAACAGATCAAATTGTAGTGAACCAAGTTCCATCCAATAAAGAACACCAAATAATACAATCTGTATATAACTGCAATCAGAATATTACCCGATGTATTCTTGCCCGCCCATATATGGCCGCAGAGGCTCAGGAATGCGGATCCGGCCATCTTCCTGAAGGTTGTTCTCAAGGAATGCGATGAGCATTCTCGGAGGAGCGACACAGGTATTGTTCAGCGTGTGAGCGAAGTAATTACCCTTCTCTTTGTCGCGGATGCGGATGCCGAGGCGTCTTGCCTGCGCATCGCCGAGATTGGAACAGCTTCCGACCTCAAAGTACTTCTTCTGACGCGGACTCCATGCTTCAACGTCGCAGCTCTTGACTTTCAGATCGGCCAGATCACCGGAGCAGCACTCAAGGGTGCGGACCGGAATGTCCAGACTGCGGAAGAAATCGACCGTGTTCTGCCAGAGGATGTCATACCATTTCATGCTGTCTTCGGGTTCACAGACAACGACCATTTCCTGCTTCTCAAACTGGTGGATCCGATATACGCCGCGCTCCTCGATACCGTGTGCGCCGACTTCCTTACGGAAACAGGGGCTGTAGCTTGTCAGTGTCTGGGGAAGCTGATCCTTATCCAAAATTGTGTTGATGAATTTGCCGATCATGGAGTGCTCGCTGGTGCCGATCAGATAGAGGTCTTCACCCTCGATCTTGTACATCATGTTTTCCATCTCGGTGAAGCTCATGACGCCGCTCACGACATTGCCACGGATCATGAACGGGGGAATATAGTAAGTGAAACCGCGGTTGATCATGAAGTCGCGGGCATAGCTGAGAATCGAGGAATGCAGGCGGGCGATGTCTCCGCGCAGATAGTAGAAACCGTTTCCACTGGTATTGCGGGCGGAATCCAGATCGATGCCTGCGAGCCGTTCCATGATGTCCACATGGTAGGGAATCTCATAATCCGGGACTACCGGATCGCCGAAACGCTCGATTTCGACGTTCTCACTGTCGTCTTTACCGATCGGCACGGAATCGTCGATGATCTGAGGAATGACCATCATCCGCTTTTTGATCTCGGCTTCCAGATCTACTTCGCTTTTTTCCAGACTTTCCAGTTCTTCATTGATCGAAGAGACCTGCGCTTTTGCCGCATTGGCTTCATCGCGTTTTCCCTGACCGAAAAGGACGCCGATCTGTTTACTGATGGAGTTGCGCTGGGAACGCAGCTCGTCGCAGCGGGTGCGGGCTTCCCGGTACTGCTTGTCCAGATCGAGGACTTCGTCGACAAGAACGAGTTTTTCGTCCTGGAATTTTTTGCGGATATTCTCTTTTACGAGTTCAGGATTGGTACGAACGAGACGAATATCAATCATAGTGTTTATTTATCCTTTCCACCTAGTTTGTTTGCAAATTCATAAAGCTGCTCTTTTGAATAGAAATTAAGGGACAGCGTGCCTTTTCCTGCCTTGTATTTGACGTCCACTTCGACGCCGAGTTCGTTCTGAAGCGCGATCTCTACCTCGTGTGCGACAGGGTCTTTACCTGAAGGCATGCGGAAAGACTTCTGAATCGGCGTTTTCTGGGAAATCTTTTCCGCTTCTCTGACGGAGAGGCCTTTTTCCGCTATCGTTCTGGCAATGGAGACCCTGGATGCGTCGTCCGCAAGAGAAAGGATAGCTTTAGCATGTCCAGTGGTCAGTTTTCCTTCCTTCAGCAGATCAATGACCTCTTCGGGCAGGCTCAGGAGTCTCAGGGAATTCGCGATCGCCGGTCTGGATTTACCTACACGCTTAGCGATCTGTTCCTGGGTCCACCCGGTGGTTTCGCTGAGTTTTCGGTAGCCTTCGGCTTCCTCAATCGGATTCAGGTCCTCGCGCTGAAGGTTTTCAACCAGGGCGATGCTCATCGCCTCATAGTCTGTCAGCTCGCGGATATTGACTGGGACCGTAGTCAGTCCGGCGATTTTTGCCGCGCGCCAGCGGCGTTCGCCCGCTATGATCTGATATCCGCTCTCAATCGGACGGACAAGAATCGGTTGCAGAACACCATGCTCCCGTACGGAATTGGCCAGTTCCTGCAAACTATCGACGTTGAAATCTTTCCGCGGCTGATTGCGGTCCGGAAATACTTCATCAATGGGGAGTTCAGTGGCGCCCTGCGCCGGAACTGAGTTGTCCTGAAACAGTGCATCCAGGCCTTTTCCCAGCCCACCAAGTTTTTTCGCCATCAGGTTTCCCCTTTCTTATTGTTCTGGATTACCTCCTGAGACAGGCTGTCATAGGCCTGTGCGCCTTTGGAGGACGGGTCGTAGTATCGGATCGGTTTTCCGAAACCGGGCGCTTCGGCCAGGCGGATGTTTCTCGGGATCGTTGTATGGAAGACTTTTTGAGGGAAAAACCGTTTGACTTCGTCAACTACCTGCGTTGTGAGGCTGAGACGGGAGTCATACATGGTTACCAGAACGCCTTCGATCGTAATGGAAGGATTGTAAAGGCGTTTAACGGAACGCACGCTGCTCATGAGCTGTGAAAGGCCTTCAAGTGCATAATATTCGCACTGGATCGGGATCAGAACGCTGTCAGCGGCATTCAGCCCGTTCAGCGTCAGAAGGCCGAGAGAAGGGGGGCAGTCCAGCAAAATAAAGTCGTAAGTGCTCTTTGCCTGCAGAAGGGCATCCCGCAAGCGGAATTCACGGCGATCCAGAGAGACCAGCTCCAGTTCCGCTCCTGCAAGGTCGATACTGGATGGCACAACGGAAACGCCGGGATACATGGTCTTGTAGATGCAGTCTTCAAGGGATGAGATCCCGGTGATCAGCTGATAAGTTGAGTTCTTGACGCTCCGCTTGTTGATCCCGTAACCGCTTGTCGTATTTCCCTGAGGATCAATATCGATCAAAAGGACCTGCTGACCGGCAGCACCGAGGCCAGCAGCAAGGTTTACGGCGGTAGTGGTCTTGCCGACGCCGCCTTTTTGATTGGTTAGAGCGATGATTTTTCCCATTTTTCCGATTTTTGTTCCACGTGGAACAATTCTTTCTTATGAATTCTTTTCAATTCTAGCGCAAAGGATGGTAAAAGGCAACGGAAATGGAAGCGACGGAGCTTTCTTCTGCGTTGACGGAATGTGGTTTTTTGGATATAATCTATCTTGCGCTTGGAGAGTTGTCCGAGTGGTCGAAGGTGCAGCACTCGAAATGCTGTGTGGGGAAACCCACCTAGGGTTCGAATCCCTAACTCTCCGCCAGGGGATCTGCGGCAACGCAGATCCCGTTTTTGTTCCACGTGGAACATAAACGCGACCGAAAGAAAAATGTTCCACGTGGAACAAAGGAGAAACATTGATCTGGATCGATGAAGAAAAACTGAAGCAGTTACGTGAGCAGGCACCTGAACATCTGAAACTGCCCGTTATTGAACGGGCAGTCGCTTTTGACGTTGAGACACCAAACGGAAAGAGCGAGCGGATGTGTTCGATCGGGATCACCAGAATTGAAAACAACAGGATCACGGGCTCCGTGGAATACAGGATCAATCCGGAACAGGATTTCGACTGGTTCTGCGTACAGATCCACGGAATCACACAGGAAGAAGCGGAGTTGGAACCAATTTTTCCGGAAGTATGGCCGATGATCCGCAAGGATCTGGAAAACGGACTGGTGCTCGCACATAACGCGCGCTTTGATTTAAATGTATTAAAGAAAACATTGAAAGCCTACGATCTGGACTGGCATCCGGTGCGTTTCGCGGACACAGTGGAGATTGCGCGTTCGCTGCTTGGCAGAACTGTCATGAATCACAAACTGGGTACGTTGTGTGATTATTACAGTATACCGCTGGATGCTCATCAGGCAGGAAGCGACAGTTTCGGCTGTGCTGCCGTTTATCTGAAACTGCTGGAAGAATATGGCCCGCTCAATCGTTTTGAACGCGATTTCTCGTTTGGTTAAACATATGTTCTTGTTTTGGCTGGCAGCCTGTAAAACCGCATGGATAAAAGGAAAAACGGCGCGGATTGCTTGCATACATCGGCTCAGTTTGATACAATAAACGCGGCTAAACAAACAATTTTTTCAACTATTTTTTGGAGGATAAAAGTTAATGGTAAAAGTTGCTATCAATGGCTTCGGCCGCATTGGTCGTCTTGCGTTCCGTCAGATGTTCGGCGCTGAGGGTTATGACATCGTTGCTATCAACGACCTGACAAGCCCCAAGATGCTTGCAAACCTGCTGAAGTATGACTCTGCACAGGGCGGTTACTGCGGCGTTTTCGGCGAAAATCTTCACACTGTCACTTCCAAAGAGCCCGAGTATGAGGAAGACGGCAAGACCGTCAAGACCCCCGGCTCCATCACAGTTGATGGCGAGGAGATCACAATCTATGCAATGCCCAACGCAAAGGATCTTCCTTGGGCAGAGCTCGATGTTGACGTCGTTCTGGAGTGCACCGGATTCTACACCTCTAAGGCGAAATCCCAGGCTCACCTCGATGCAGGCGCAAAGAAAGTCGTTATTTCTGCTCCGGCAGGCAACGATCTTCCCACCATCGTCTACAACGTCAACCACACCAAACTCACGAAGGAAGACAAGATCATTTCTGCTGCTTCCTGTACCACAAACTGCCTCGCTCCGATGACCCAGGCTCTGAACGACTATGCTCCGATTCAGTCCGGTATCATGACCACTGTTCACGCTTACACCGGTGACCAGATGATCCTCGACGGACCGCACAGAAAAGGCGACCTCCAGAGAGCAAGAGCTGGCGCTGCCAACATCGTACCGAACTCCACCGGTGCCGCAAAGGCGATCGGTCTTGTCATTCCTGAACTGAACGGCAAGCTCATCGGCGCTGCACAGAGAGTTCCTACCGTTACCGGCTCCACCACGATCCTGCACGCTGTTGTCAAAGGCGAGAACGTCACTGTTGAGGGCATCAACGAAGCAATGAAGGCCCATGCAAATGAGTCCTTCGGTTACACCACAGAGAAGCTCGTCTCCTCCGACATCATCGGCATGAGATTCGGCTCCCTCTTCGATGCCAACCAGACCATGGTCTCCGATATGGGCGACGGCACATATCTGGTACAGGTCGTGTCCTGGTATGACAACGAGAACTCCTACACCAGCCAGATGGTCCGCACCATCAAGTACTTCAGCGAACTCGGCTAATCGGTACTGAAAACCAAGTGTAGAAAAGGCACATGTTTCTGTTCATGGAGCATGTGCCTTTTTATTTTCGAAATATAGCAATGACTGAAAATCAGGTGCGTTTTGCTGATATGATATTAATATAGGGACAGGCAAAGGAAAGCGTTTTGCGGCAGGAAGTCAATAAGATGGAAATCACTCTGAGATATAAAACTAAAGGAACGTATTTGCTGAAGGACCTTCAGAAAGTGTTCTTCTGTTCGACGGAACAAGACTACACGAAGTATTTTGAAGAAATCACTTCTGATCTTTTTGAACTGCAGAACAACATTTCTGTCTGGTACCGTGACCAGGATCTCGGTCAGATCGACGATGAAGGAAAAGAACAGTATCTGAGCGACCTTTCTCGGATGGATCTGTTCGTCGTGCCGGTGACCGGTGAATTCCTGAGAACGGAGAATACGGCACGCAAACTGGAACTAGCCTTCGCGATGAGGGAGAATATCCCGATTCTGCCTTTGCTGGAGGAACAGGGACTGGAAATGCTTTTCAATGAGGTCTGCGGAAATCTCCAGATACTGAATAAATATGACCCGGATCCGACTGCGCTTCCCTATAAGGACAAACTGAAACTGTTCCTTGATACCATTTTGCTGAAAGATGAAGTAATAGAGAAGATCAGGCAGGCTTTTGCTGCGTACATCTTCCTGAGCTACCGTAAAAAGGACCGACGCTACGCTCAGGAAGTGATGCGGATGATCCATAAAGAGTCTTTTACCCGGGATATCGCGATCTGGTATGATGAGTTTCTGACTCCGGGAGAGGATTTTAACGAGTCGATCCGGCAGGCTTTTGAAAAGAGTGATCTTTTCTCAATGGTCGTTACGCCGAACCTGCTGGAAAAACCGAATTACGTCATGACCACGGAATATCCGATGGCAGTAAAGGCAGAAAAAAAGATCCTTCCGATAGCGGCTGCCGATGCGGAGATGGAAACTCTTAAAAAGTATTATCCGGGCATTCCCGAGCCGATCAAAGATCCTGACCGTGTCGGGAAATGGATCAGAGAGGCTTTGAACGTCAAAACAAACGATGATCCCCGGCATAAATTTTTCATAGGACTGGCGTATCTGTCCGGCATCGATACAGAGACGGATCACGAAAAAGCCCGGGTTCTGATCACCGATGCGGCTGAGGGAGGAATCGAGGAGGCATACAGGAAACTTGTTTCCATGTATGAAACGGGACAGGGCGTCAGAAGGGACCACGAGCAGAGCGCTCATTGGCAGGAGAGATATGCTGATTATCTGGAGAAAAAGCTGACAGATGGAGATAACGGGGAAGATCTGCTGTTCCGCTACATAAGAGCAGTAAATGCGGCATCCAAAAAATGGGCAGACCTTCTGCGATACGAACGATGCTGGAAATTACTGGAGAAGATGCTGTCCTTGGACCTGATGGGGATGACAGACCATGAAAAAATCGCCCTGGCAGAATCGTTTCAGTTTGCAGCTGAGATCGCCGTAAGACAGAATGACCTGTCCGGAGCGAGAGCGTATCTGAAGAAAATGCTGGAGATCGCTGACAGTTTCATTTCTTCGTTAAGCGAAAATGAGGACAAAAAGAAGACACAGTATACCGCTCTATTAAGTGCTCTGTACAGAGGCGTCGGGCTGAATATTCTGGGAGATATTGAGACAAAACAGGAAAACCGGGAAGAGGCGGTCCGCTGTTATGAAGAGGCGGAACCGCTGATCAGAAGAGTATTTGCCAGTAATCCGGCAAATAATAAGGGACTTGCCAAAGAATTGGTAGGTCTTTATGGGAAAATCGCCAATGCATATTTCACAGCAGACAACAATTCTTCCGATAATCTCAGAAAGGCAGAAAGAAAATGCCGCGAAACCCTTTTGTACGTTCAGGGACTGAGGAACCAGCTGGGAGAATTTGTACAGGGCCCGTATACCTTTAGAGTCTATGAGACATTGATCAATACATATATCAGGCTGAAAAACAATTACGCAGCGCGAAACACCGCTGATGAATTCGTCGCGCTGGCAGAAAAAGAGCATGAAAGCGTTGGAGATATCAGTTCAGCAAGGATCCTTGCTTTTGCTCATGTCTGCCGGGCAACCGTTGCGGAAGACCGGAAGGACTATACCAAGGCGGAGGCGGAGATCCGCTCAGCCGTTGAGGTCGAGAATGCTCTTAATGAAAAGATCGGGATCATTCATACGGAAAAGCAGTTGAAGGCCTATTATCAGATTTTGATCAAATATGCCGGAGAAAGAGGAGATGAGAAAAAAGCCGCTTTCTATGCAGACAACATCCGTTTTGTGGAAGCTCAGGTCGCAATGAAGTATTACAGGGACGCGGAAAAAGGGAACATCACCGCTGCGGGAAAAGCATATGAACTTTATCAGGAATTGTATAAAAAGTATCCAGAACGCGATTATGGAAAGTATGCAGCATATGTCAAAAATCATTTTCTGAAACAGAAAGTCTGAAACAGAAATAATAACATGTCCGAAATGAATGAGCCACCTCATGTTCATGTGTTCTTGGTATGTGAAAGATGGAATGAGAGCAGAAGAAATGGAAGCGGCTGAAATGCCAGGCGAAAGCTCGACCTCGCATTCTCTGGTAAACGAAGCTTTCTGCATTCGGATTCCGAAGCAGGATATATTGCCCGGGATATCTGTGCTATACTCGTAAAAATAACGTGGAATAAAATGGTTCAAAAAGATGAACATGCGCCGGAACATGAAAATATTATGCAGAATGATGCTGTCAGGGGTGCTTGCCTTCCTGATCTTGACTTGTTTCTGCTTTTTTTATTTCAACCTTCCGCCGCGCTGTGAGGAACAATCCGGAGCTACGGATTACAGATGGTCTGAAAAGACTTTTTACTCCAGATGGACGGAGGGAGTCTCCTGGGGCTCTACCAATAACGAAGGGTATACCGACTCAATCGATCATCTTGAGGGAGAAAAAGTCGACGTGCTTCTTATGGGATCCTCACATCTGGAGGGGTTTCAAGTACCCCCGGAAGACCGGTTGGCTGCCAGAGTACGAATGAAGAATCCTGAAAAAAGCATATATAGCATAGGAATATCTGGACATAGCTTTCTCATTTGCTGCTGCAATCTGAATACTGCTCTGGATAAATATGAGCCATCGGAAGCAGTCGTTATCGAAACGGGTTCTGTCTGGTTTTCTGATTCGGAACTCAATGGTGCAGTTAATGGAAGCCTGAATGAGATTTCCGCATTCAGCAACGGGCTCATTGGCTTTCTTCAGAAGAATCCGTTTCTGCGTCTGCTGTATTCCCAGTTTCAGGGATATAGGAAGACCAAATCAGAGACACCTTTTTTCCCGCAGTATGTCAGGGAGGAACAATCTCAGGCGAAAGACCTTCCGGATTCGGAACTGTTGGGAATGCTTTTAAGGAAAATAAACGGGATCGCGCAGGGACATCAAGTTCAACTGATTGTGATTTATCATCCTGCCATCGGGTTGTCGGCGGACGGGAGCGTACAAAGAAAAGACGATCCGAAAACTGTCCGACTGTTCGAGCAGATCTGCGTGCGAGAGGGTATCCTCTTCTGTGACATGGGTGAACGATTCCTTTCTGAATACATGGAAAACCACGTTCTTCCGTATGGCTTTTTCAATACTTCAGTAGGGAGTGGACACTTGAATCGATACGGGCTTGAGATGATGGCAGAGGAACTGTCGTTCCTCCTCGGGGAGGGGAAAGTATGACGATTACTTCGATACCTTTCCTGCTGTTTTTCTTCTTTGTTTTTTCCGTTGCCGTATTGTCGGAACGAGCAGGATATTATAGGACAAATACCATCTTTCTGGTTCTTGCCAGTTATTTCTTTTACGCCTGGGCAGATATCCGATTGTGTCTGCCGCTGCTGCTTGTTACGGCATCCACATATCTGTGCGCCAGAAACATCTCTAAAAAAGGGCTGTTCGTGGTTGGACTGCTCGTTCCGTTGGCTGTGCTTGCGTTCTTAAGACACTTTGGACAGATCATGCCATTGCTGTCAGGCCTTTTCGGTGGAGGAGAGGCGGGATGGGTTATCATGCCTGTAGGGGTATCCTTTTACACGTTTCAGGCGATCGGTTACCTTGTCGACGTGCGCAGAGGAAAGATTCCTGCGGAAAATGATTTCTGGACGCTGGCATTGTATTTCTGCTTTTTCCCTAGACTGGAAGCCGGTCCGATTCTCCAGGCATCTGTATTTTTACCGCAGATCCGGGATGAAAAGCGGATTACAAAGGAAAAAGTCCTGCAGGGAATCCAGATTTTTGCTTTCGGTCTGTTTAAAAAATCCGTCCTTGCGGACAGGCTTGCGGTCTTCGTCGGAGATGTGTTCCGTGTTCCTGCCGCCTACCACTGGCTGACAATCCTGTGGGCGGCAATCTCCTATTCCCTCCAGATCTATCTGGATTTTTCCGGCTATTCGGATATGGCTGCCGGATGCGCCATGTGTCTGGGATACGATCTTCCGAAGAACTTCGACCTTCCATATACCTCCCGTTCGGTAACGGAATTCTGGCGCAGATGGCATATCAGCCTGTCCAGCTGGTTCCGGGAGTACGTCTATATCCCGCTGGGAGGGAACAGACACGGTCTGCTCAGACAATGCCGGAACCTTTTTCTCACGATGCTGCTTTGCGGTTTCTGGCACGGGTCGGGATGGAATTACCTGCTGTGGGGCGCGTTAAACGGTTTTGCTCTCTGCTTGGAAAAAGTCGTTCCGGTGAAATCGGAACGGCCTGCAGGCAGGATTCTCCGTACAGCATGCACGTTTCTGTTCATTTCCTTCAGTTGGATCCCGTTCCGTGCGGATACGCTGGCGGAAGCCTGGACAGTGATCCGAAGCGTCCTGATACTTCAGGACGGGATTCGTCAGCCATACATCTGGACAGCCGTATCCGCTCTCTTTCTCACTGTCCATGCGGTTTCAGCCGGCAGGAGATCGAAGAATGGGGGCGTTCCGCTTTCGGATACCGTTCCGTTGGCGGATCTGGAAACGGTCTGGGGGCTGACCTGGTTTTTTGTGGAGCTGGGCATGATCCTGTGCCTTGCCTTTACCGGGGAACATCCTTTTGTATATCTTAAGTTCTGATTTCTGATTATGTATTATGTATAAATAAGAAAGGGACTGTCTCCATGGCTGAAAAAGGAAAGACCGGACCGGTCAGACTCTATTATTTCAAGGGTTTTTCAAATTTCGGGGATCTGCTGAATGAGAATATCCTGCGCCGTTTCGGATATGAAGCCGAAAGGGAGGAATTCACTACAGCGGAAATGACGGCGGTGGGCAGTCTTCTTGACCGGATCATTGACCGAGGAAACATGCATATCAACGATGTGCGCAGGCAGGAGGATGCTCTCAGGGACGTGCCCATGTACCTTTGGGGACCGGGATTCATGTATGACTATGAGGATACGGATCATAAGCCGGTCCGGCCGTTCATCGTGAAAGCACTGCGCGGCGAGATCTCCAGGAAACAGCTGTCTGACTTCATGGGCGAGGATGTGCATTGCGTCCTCGGGGATCCCGGGCTTCTGGCTCCGTATCTCGTCCCTCCTCAGAAGAAAAAATACGAGGTCGGCATCGTTCCCCATCATTATGATTCAAAGGATGAGCGGATCCTTCAGTTGAAGGAACAGTATCCGGATTCGCTGCTGATCAATGTGAAACAGAAACCCGAGAGGGTCATCAGGCAGATCGCACAGTGCAGACGGATCATTTCGACCAGTCTGCACGGCATCATCACGGCTGATGCATACAACATTCCCAGCTGCTGGTGTGAGGTTTCGGACAAAGTTGAGGGGAACGGGCATAAGTTCCACGATTATTTCTCCGCGTTCGGAACAGACAGAGAACCTTTTGACCTGAGAAACGGGGGAAAACCGGATCCGGAAAAGGATTTTTCAGTTTCTTTCGGCAGCTACGCAGAGGTCCGAAGAAAACAGAAGGAACTGGTCGGATGTTTTCCGTATCCCATCCCGTTTTATCGCCGCAGCTACTGGATCGGAACGGCATTCAAAAAAGCAAGGTCGTTCGTGAAAAAGATGAAACATTGAAGAAAAGCCTTTCCTTTCCGGAAAGGCTTTCGTTTTGTGCCCTGGAGATAAAACTGCGCGGATACGAGCAAAGCGGAGGAGAATGTTGTAGAATAATCGAAAGAAAAAGATCTGGAGGAGATCAACCGGAATGGAATCAAACCGGACAAAAAAGCTCGAACAGATCCTGTTTGCGTGCTTCGTGGCGGCGGCGCTCCTGATTGCTGTCTCTGTCGGCATGGAAGCGAGAACGGATATCTCCTATACCCCGTATAATGGGGACTGGCAGCATTACAACATGTTCCGCAGACTTCTGGCGGGGCAGGTCCCGTTCGTCGATTTCCCGGTCGTGCTCGGGCAGGGCATCCTATACCTGAACGGCGCCGTACTCAGCATGATCGGCAATTCCTTCGCAAACAGCATCTTTTCCACGACTGCCGTCGGATGGGCTGCCGGCTTTTTCCTTACGGCCTGTATTCTGTACCTGTTTACAGAACAAAGGACTGCGGCTGCGGGGATCTCGCTTGCGCTGATGATGGCAATTCTGTTATTTGCTACGGTGCAGGCGATGCCTCTGATTTCTGGTACACCGCTGCTGACCGGGATTTTTTCGTTTCTGGACAGAATATTCTCCAAATTTGCAGTCCTGTTCCTTCCCGGAAATTCTTCCAGACCTACCCGGATGGCAGTGATCGCTCTCTATCTGGTTTTTTTCTACAGCATCAGCCCGAAGCTGAGCTGGAAGAGGGGACACGGAAGATTCTGGAAAGAACCGGTCTTGTTTGGGGCGTTCGGCGGCCTGATGATCCTCTGGGCGAATGACAACGGCAGTGCGGCTTACGTAGGGGCGTCATTCCTGTTTTTCCTACTCATGTTGAAGAAAATGGGTTTCAGGGATACCCTTCTCGGTACCCTGATTTATGTTCTCTCGACGCTGGCGACGGTATTTGCCGTGATGCTGCTGGTCACAAGGGGACAGGCATCCGCATGGTTCAGGCAGACTTTCGCCGTGACCGATTTCCTCTGGTGGTACGATGGCGTATTCTTTGACCGGAAGCGACTCGGGATCCTGCAGTATCCTCCTTTCAGCGGGGAATGTGTGATCCCCATCGTTGTCTGCGCGTTGAGTCTCGTCATCTGGATAATCCTTCTGTTCAGACAGGAAAACCGGGCTGAGAGGACTGCGGCGGGACATGTTATGCTCCTGACTTCGAGTTTCATCTTCCTTTATCTCAACCTGCTGAAAAACGGATATGAGGAACAATATACGAATATCTTCATCGTCTACACGTATCTGATGGCGTGTTATCTTCCTTTCCGGCTTCTGTTTGCATTGTTGAACAGCGATAAGGGAAGAACGACGCTGCGTCGTCTGCTGTATGCTTCAGGATGCCTGATCCTTGCCGTCGCAGTCGTATTCTCGTGGAATAGTTTTTCCTATGCCGGTGAACACGGGAAACCGGATGATGCTTATATCGCAGCACTGGACGGGAACTGCTATGCGTGGTATCCGGATCTGAACGCCGCATACCGGGAAATCGGCAGCGCAACGCTGTTCTCAACATACGGTTCCGCGCTCGAGGTGATGAAGGGGACGATGCAGCCCACCAGGTACGACTACATCACGCACGTGTTTGGAAACGAGAGTCGCGCGGAATATCTGGAAGCATTCCGAAAGATGGAGCCGGAGTATGTCTCCATCCTGAACCGGGATTTCACGCGATGGGAAGCCTGGGCATGCAATGCGAACTGGTTCTTCTACAGGGAAGTGGCGGATCACTACCGGTTTTCGTTTGCCAACACGTTCTGCCGGTATCTGGTCCGGTCTACGGAGAGCAATGAGGTGCAGACGGAAGTCCGAGCGGAGATCCTGCCTGTCGGCGGAACGGAAACGACGATCCGGCTGACAGCTGCTGACCGGACCCGGCCGCTGATCGCGGACGTCTGTGTGAGGTATAAGTCTTCTTTTACACGCGAACGTCTGCGCACGCTGACCGTAAATAGACTGATCGCAGTGACAGGAACGGCGGAGTATCTTTACCCGGCTGAGAATTTCGACGCCTGGTTCCTGCCGGACACATCGGAAGGTTATTACTTGCCTGTCCTGATCGAGGACGGGGTCGGAGAGATCACGATCAGTTCGATGCCGCGGGAGTGTACATTGCTCGAAGTCAGTTCGGTTGAAGTGGGAAAGATCTATGACTTTGAACGTGTCTTCGGCGGAACGGGAGAAGCACTCGGCTGACAAGTCACGGGACAGACAAACGGAATTGTTTTTGATACAATATGCAAAAAGAGGAATTCCTCCGCAGGAAGTAAGGGAAAAATGGGGAAAAGACGGTCCGGGATAACGGGACGCTGGCTGTTTGCTGCCGGCGTTTTTCTGCTTGTTCTCCTTGGCATAGTCTGGTTCCTGCTGCTGGGGACGAACGGTTTCAGCAGTTTCCTGATGCAGAACGTCTATATCGGCGCAGCCGGCCTTCAGCCGGACTGCTCTGCGGAACTGAGCGCGGAGAAGGAGCAGAAATACACGTTCGTTTCCTTTGAGGCATTACGCGACCTGTCTATCTATACCGAGAGCGACAGGGAGGCAGAACTGAAAATCTCGCTGTTCAACACGGATACGAGAACAAGAAGGAAAACGGTCATCTCGATTCCTGAGGGAAAAGCGCTGACTGTGATCTTTGACGGAGTCGTCACGGAAGACGGCAGGACTACATATGACCTGCAGATCCGCTGTCTTACGTCAGACGCTGTCGTCCGGGTCGCATCGAGAAACGGAGGGACCGCACTGTATGCCACGGGCGGACCGAGATTCGCTGCCGTTCTATACTGGGGACTTGGCATTTTCTGCACAGCTGTTCTGCTGATCTGGCTGACACTGATTCAGACCGGAGCACCGGTTCATCGGATCTTTCTGGCAGTCGCGCTGCCGCTTTGTCTGATCTTTTCCATGCTGTTCTATCCGGGGACGGTCTGCGACGAGAACGATCACTATATCCAGGCATACAGAATCTCGAACCGCATCCTTGGAGAAAAGACGAAAACGATCCGGGAAGAGGACCGGACGATCATCGATTATCGCTGGGCGATCCCGAATCTGGAAGGGATCTATCTGTCCGTCTATCAGCTCGGGCGTTCCGCCGGCGCAGAGGAAATGGTCAAGACGGATCATCAGGGACATGCCGGAAACAGCGTCGTGTATCTGCTGCCCGCTGCTGGGATCACCGTCGGCAGACTGCTTGGACGGAACGCTTTTACCACATACTACCTTGCCAGAGGGATGAATATCCTTTTGTATCTGCTGCTGGGATGGCTGTCTCTGCGTATCGCGGAGAAGGGAAAAACGTTCTTGCTGATGTGGACCCTGATGCCGCTGATGGTCAACCAGTGTATCAGTGTCAATCAGGACTGCTTCTGTTTTTCCGTATCCCTTCTCGCTACAGCCTTCTGGACGATGCTGAACGGGAAATTGAGCGCGGGCGAAAAACTGCGCAGAAAAGACTGGGCAGGGCTGCTGATCATTTTGCTCCTGCTGGCATGCTGCAAAGCCTATATCCTTCTGCTGATGATGTATGCGGTTCTTCCATGGAGCACTGCTTATGGAACCTTATCGGGAGAGACCAGAAAATGGGTCATCGCCGGATTGGCGGGAGCTGCCGCGGTGTCTGGCGTGTTCCTCTATCTCAGCGGATATGGCGCGAAACTCATTTATGCGGTATGGGGCAGGGAGGGCTATTCCCGCTACAGTCTGAGATATCTTCTTCAGGATCCCGCTGAAGGGTGGAACGTTTTCGCGCGGACGGTCTCCGAAGACTGGGTTGCCTGGATACGGGATCTGTTCGGGACGAGATTGTCCTGGCAGACCAACCTGCCTATGATCTTTTCAGCTGTGTTCGCCACCGTTCTTATTGGCAGCGCGCTGATTGGCAATGAGGACGAGACCCAACCGACATCCGCACAGCGATGGATGAACCTGCTGATGCAGGCAGGGCTCTTTTTCGCCGTTTTCCTTCAGGCTTGTTCCTGGACCAGTCTCTCCGATCCGTCGATCTGGGGGATCCAGGGACGCTATTTCATTCCTTCGTTCCCGTTCTGGTTCCTGCTTGTGCACGGCATAGGCGGACTGAGCGGAAGAGACAGAAAACAGCGCGTAATCCTCAGCGTTTTTCTCGTCACACTCGTTCTGCTGATCGGAGAGTTGTTCGTTTCTCACTATCTCGCTTTCCTGGTCGAATAGAAGGAGATGCGGCAAGGTTATCATTCACATTCTGAAAATTGAACCAATCGACGGTTTATACTATAATAATTTAATGGTCCGGAATATAAACGGGGATTGGCGGTCATTTGATGGGAGTGAAGAGAAACAGCAATCAGGGGCTGGCAGTGGCATGCGTCTTCATTTACGCATGTCTCATCTGGCTGTCCTACCGTATTTCTGTCTGGCTCAGAATCAGTATTTTGCATGGTACCGACAATGCGAACATGACCGGAGCGGTCATGTCGCTGTCGGTATATTTATATGGTTTTATCGTGAGCGCGGTGCTCATTGCGCTCAGAGAACGGAAGCATCCCGGGGAAAAAAGAACCGATCAGAACTATTCGACGATTTTTTTCGTCAATCTGATCAGCGTTCTTTTGCTCGTCGTGATACTGTTCCTGATTCACAGCAACGACTTTTCCCGTGTTGCGCTGTTCCTGTTCTGGCTCATCTCGACGCTGATGCTGGAAGGCGGATATGCGGCTGAAAAGGTGATCCTCAGCCGCTACTGGGACAAACTTGCCGCAAAGAAACACGTCGTGATCGTCGGAAACGGAGATGTTGCCAGAAAGTATATCGATGCGGTTCAGAATCAGGAACTGCCCGTCTTCGAGGTCGAGGGATATGTCGGCTGGGAGAAGGAAGGGCTCGGGAAATGCCTCGGCAGTTATGAGGATCTGGAAAAGATCCTGGACGCCGTCAATCCGGATCAGCTCGTCGTTGCCCTGGAACCTCATGAGACGGAGTTCATGCAGGCGGTCCTGCATGCCGCGGAGAAAGAAGGCGTCGAGGTCCAGCTGATCCCGTTCTTCAACGAATTCTATCCGAAGTATCCCGTGATCGATACCGTGGGCGAAGTCAATCTGGTCAACCTCCGGTCAACGCCGCTGAGCAAGGGTTGGAACGCTTTACTGAAGCGGGCGGTGGATCTTGTTGGATCCTTCGTGCTGATTTTGCTGACCAGTCCGCTGATGATCGCAGCGGCAATCGGTGTCAAACTGTCCAGTCCCGGTCCGATCATCTTTGCCCAGGACCGTGTCGGCAAAGACAAAAAACCATTCAAGATGCTGAAATTCCGCAGTATGCGCGTCAATGCGGAGCAGGATTCCGCGTGGAGCACGGATGCGGATCCGAGACGGACTGCTTTCGGCTCTTTTATCCGGAAATACAGCATCGACGAACTTCCACAGCTGTTCAACGTGTTTCTTGGGGACATGAGTCTTGTCGGCCCGCGTCCGGAGATCCCGTTCTACGTCCGCCAGTTCAAGGAGACCGTACCGCTCTATCTCGTACGGCAGCAGGTTCGTCCGGGAATGACCGGATGGGCTCAGGTCCACGGGCTGCGCGGAGATACGTCTATTGAAGACAGAGTGAAATACGATATCTGGTATATCGAGAACTGGTCCCTGATGCTGGACATCAGGATCCTGTTCCAGACAGCATTCGGCGGGTTTATCAACAATGAGCACTAAGATCATGGTCGTGACCCATAAGACGTATCCGATGCCGGAGGATCCCTGCTATCTTCCGGTACAGGCTGGCGCTGCCATCCACGAAAGACTGCCCTATACCTCGGATGCGGAAGGAGATTCCATCAGCGAAAAGAATCGGACATTCTGTGAGCTGACCGCCCTGTACTGGGCATGGAAGAACCTTGATGCGGATGAGGTCGGACTGTGCCACTACAGAAGGCTCTTCCGCGGAGGAAACGGCCCTGCCACCGGGAAGGAGATCGGGGAATGGCTGAAGGACTCCAATGTCATTCTTCCGAAACCGCGCAATTACTATATTGAAACGAACTATTCTCAGTATGTTCATGCGCACCACGAAGAGGACCTGAAGCAGACACTGGAGATCCTGCGGGAGACATGTCCCGACTATGTGCCGTCATGGGAAAAGGTGATGGCAAGTACGAAAGGACACCGGTTCAACATGTTCATCATGCGCAAAGACGTGATGGACCTGTACTGTGAGTGGCTCTTTCCGATCCTGTTCGAACTGGAGAACAGGCTGGACATTTCATCTTATTCCGATTACGACGCCAGGGTGTTCGGTTTTGTTTCGGAGCGGCTACTGGATGTCTGGATCGACCGGCAAAGGATCCGGTATAAGGAGGTTCCTGTATTCGAGACGGAAAAAGTCAACTGGCTGGTCAAGGGCACACGTTTCGTATGGCGGAAAATCCGCGGAAGCATTGGCGGAAACAGGAGATAATATGTTTGAAAGACTGAAGAAAAACCAGTTTCTGTTTGAGGAACTCGTAAAGAGGGACTTCAAGCAAAAATACAAAGGCACTGTCCTTGGAATGGCGTGGAGCGTTCTTGCTCCGCTGCTGAACCTTCTGGTCATGCGCCTGGTTTTTACGCAGTTCTTCGGACGGGATATGGAGCATTACACGACATATCTGTTCTGCGGAACGCTGGTATGGTCATATTACAGGGAATCCACAAGGGGCGGCATGAACGCGCTTGTCAGCAACGCGAACGTCTTTACCAAGATCAAACTGCCGAAGTATCTGTTCCTGCTCAGCAAGAACGTTTCGGCACTGATCAACTTCTGCCTGACGCTCCTCGTGTTTTTCTTCTTCTGCATTCTGGATCATGTCACATTCACGCTGAAATTCCTCTGTCTGCTGTACCCGATCGTCTGTCTCGTGGTCATGAACATCGGGATCGGACTGATCCTCTCCGCGCTCTATGTGTTCTTCCGTGACACTTCCTATCTGTACGATATCTTCCTGACGCTGCTGAACTATCTGTCGGCGATCTTCTATCAGGTCGACCGTTATCCGGCTCATATCCGAAGACTGTTCCTGATGAACCCCGTTTACTGCAATATCAAGTATTTCCGGATCGTGGTAATCGACGGATCGGTCCCGTCCCTGAACTACCATCTTCTGTGTGCAGGTTACGCCATCCTTCTCCTGATGATCGGAGCCTGGATGTATAAGAAGTTCAATCACAAGTTCCTGTATTATGTCTGACGGCGGTGATGCAATGAAGAATGTGATCGAAGTGAACGGTGTTTCGATCCGGTATATCACCGGCGATTTCAAGAACATCGGATTAAAAGAATATGTGATCCGCAGGCTGACTGGACGGTATCATGTGAAGGAGTTCTGGGCGGACAAGGACATTACTTTTTCGCTGGATTCCGGTGACATGTTAAGCATCATCGGCTCGAACGGCGCTGGGAAATCCACTCTGCTCAAGGCGGTCTCCGGAATCATGATCCCGACGGAAGGTTCAGTAACCACCAACGGGAAAATCGCCGCGCTGTTGGAACTGACCAGCGGATTCGACGCGGACCTGACGGTCAGGGAGAATACCTATCTTCGCGGGGCGATGCTTGGTTATACCCGTGAGTTCATGGACGAGAAATACGAAGATATTATCGCGTTCGCCGAACTCGGCGAATTCCAGGATCACACCTTCAAACAGCTTTCCTCGGGGATGAAGAGCAGACTTGCTTTTTCCATTGCCTGTCTTGTCAATCCGGACATCCTCATTCTGGACGAGGTCCTCAGCGTCGGCGACGGCGCATTCCGCAAAAAAAGCGGAAACAAAATGAAAGAGATCCTCGCTTCCGGCGTGACGGGGATTCTGGTATCTCATTCCATAGAGCAGATCCGGGAACTGAGCAATAAGATCCTGTGGCTGGATCACGGAAGGCAGGTCACATTCACGGAAGACGTTCAGACCTGCTGTGATGCCTACGAGGAATTCATGAATACGAAGAAAGCTCCAAAATCGGACGAGCAGATCCGTGAGATGGCGGAAGCATTCCAGAGGCGGAAACTGGAACAGAAGGGTAAGAAACATCAGCAGCAGGTCAAGCAGGTCGAGGCTTATATCCGCGAAGGAAATCAGCCCGCAGTGGACGCTGCGCTGGCGATCCTCAGGGAGAACCGTCCCGATTTGCTGGCGGAGAACGTTACTGGGAATACGAAGGGATAACGGGATGCATTACGATTATCTGATCGCCGGAGCCGGACTGTTCGGAGCGACTGTTGCGCGCGAACTGACGGACGCCGGAAAGAAAGTGCTCGTTGTCGAAAAAAGGAACCATATCGGGGGAAACGCCTATACGGAAGAAGTGGACGGCGTTATGGTCCACCGGTACGGCGCGCATATCTTCCATACAAATGATAATGAAGTATGGGCATTTTTGAACCGTTTCGTGACCTTCAACCGGTATACGAACAGTCCGGTTGCCCTGTACAGAGGAGAACTGTTCTCACTGCCTTTCAATATGTATACTTTCCATCAGATGTGGGGCGTGACCCGTCCGGAAGACGCCCGGAGGATCATCGCTGAGCAGGTGAAGGAAGCCGGGATCGATGAGCCTTCCAACCTGGAGGAACAGGCGATCTCTCTGGTCGGAACGGATATCTACGAGAAACTGATCCGTGGCTATACCGAAAAACAATGGGGCAGGCCGTGCAAGGAACTGCCGGCATTCATTATCCGGAGACTGCCTGTCCGGTTCACCTATGACAACAATTATTTCAACGCGCGCCATCAGGGTATTCCCGAGGAAGGGTACACCGTCCTGACGGAACGTCTGCTGGAGGGCTCCGAAGTCCGCCTGAACACGGATTATCTGGCGTGCAGGGAAGAACTGGATGCGATGGCGGACACCGTGCTGTTCACGGGTCCGATCGACGCGTTCTTCGGCCGTTGCTTCGGGAAACTGGAATACCGGTCGCTGCGTTTTGAGACGGAGCTTCTGGACACGGACAACTATCAGGGCAATGCGGTGGTGAACTACACGGACTCGGATGTGCCCTGGATCCGGAGTATCGAACACAAGTGGTTCATGTTCGGAAAAGACCGTCAGGGGAATGATATCCCGGGGACAGTCGTCACCAAGGAATTCAGTGTTCCGTGGAAGGACGGATGTGAGCCGTATTATCCGGTCAATGACGAAAAGAACAATGAACTGTACCGGAGATACCGGAAACTGGCGGACGGGCAGAAGGTCCTGTTCGGCGGCAGGCTGGGCTCCTATCAGTATTACGATATGGATCAGGTCGTCGCACGTGGGCTTGCGCTTGCCAGGCAGCTGCTGAACGGCTCTGTGTCCTGCGCAGACGGGGAGGATCCGTGCTGAAGACATTTTCTCAGTTGAAGCAGTACGCGAACCGGAACGAACGGCTTCGGGTACTGGACGAGAAGGACATCCGTGATGTCCAGCAGGCGCTGCTGGAGATGATGGATGACTTTCACGCACTCTGTGAGAGAAACGGTCTGTGTTATTTCCTGACCGGTGGGACGGCTCTCGGTGCGGTCCGTAACCAGGGTTTTATTCCTTGGGACGACGACATCGATCTGATCATGCCGCGCAGCGACTATGACAGACTGCGGGAATGTGTGGATAGGGAACTGTCGGACCGTTACTGGATTCAGAATCTGGAGACCAGTGATGCCTGCGACCTTCCTTTTTCCAAATTCCGGAAAAAAGGCACGAAATATGTGGAAATCTTTGAGAACGAGCCTGAACGGGCGGGACTTTTCATCGATGTCTTCCCTCTGGAGGACATGTATTCCAGCGAAATCATCAGGACGCTGAACGGTGTCGCGGACGAGGCGCTTTTCCTGATTGCGTCCTGTGTGCGCATGTACAATAAAAAAGAGCGGCTGCTCTCCTATGTGGAGGGAAGCCCGTTGGAGAAGACGGTCCGGCTGAAAGCGGCGATCGGAAAGATCTTTTCTGACCGGAAGGACCGCAATATCTGGTTCCGCCGCTGCGAGGACTGGCAGTCCAAATGCAGGAATCCGGAATCCAAGTATGTGACGGTTTCCTGTGGCAGAGGCCATTATTTCGGAGAGACCTACCTCCGAAGCGAGATTTTCCCGGTACAGCCTGTTCCTTTTGAGGGGCGGACATACTGGGCGGCGAAAAATCCGGATTATCTGCTGACTGTGCTTTACGGCAGCGGATATATGACGCCGGAAGACCCGTCTCACCGGGAGGTACACAGCCTGGTGGAACTGGACCTCGGGCCCCGGAAAGAAGAGAGGGAATATGATCAATCAGATGAATGAAATCGTGCTGGACAGCTTCCAGAGCGCGGCACAGCAATATAAACTTCGGGAATACGCCCCGATCGGCAAAGGCGTCGTCGTCCGCAACGGAAGCGTGCTGGGGGACTATCTTCTTGCGGTGCTTTCGGAACTGGTCCCTTCCGGAGGGAAAAGCGGACTCTTCGCGGATAAAGAAGACTGTTCCTTCAACCGGAACATTCTCAGCGATCAGATCACGGTGAAGGAGACCGACGCGGATCATTTCCCGGCGGAAGGCGTATGTTTCTTTGTTGCGGATTGCATGGATGAACGCTTCCGGAACCCCGAGGCAAGGCAGAAACTGCTCGTTTCTCTGGATGCGTGGTGCACCCGTTTCCGCGGCGCCTCCGGGCAGTTGGTCGTATGCGCGATGGTGCCGATGGTCGAATCCTGTCCGCCCGGTGTCACCAGACTGGCGGAACGGGAATACGACAGTTACCTTGCAGGGAAAGAGCGCACGTGGCAGGAAGAATGGTATCTTCAGGTCGAAAAGACCGTCCGGACGCAGGTCCGGGATCACGGATGTTCGGCAAGCATGCTTCGCTGCGATAATGTCATGGGACCGGAATACCTGAACGGCGTTCATGCCATGGATTTGACCGGCCTGTTCCGGGAAGCAAAAGAAAAGGGGACCGTGACGATTTCCTCAGAGGACGCGCGTCATTCGTTCACGATGCTCAATGTGGGATATTTCCTGCGTGCCGCGCTGACGCTCGTCGGAGAGCGGGCCACGGCGATCGGCAACATCTATCAGGCTTCCGGAGATCCTGTCACAATTATGGAAGTCAAAGAAGCGCTGCACAGCCAGTTCTCAGAACGCCTGAAACTGGTCACGGCGGAGATTGTGCCTGGAGAGACCGTCTATCACGGTCTGGATTCCCTGAAACTGACTAACCTCCGCTGGAGACTGGAATGGAAACCGATCGCGGAGGTCCTCTACCGGATGGGGTGCTATGAGTTCGGGATCCCATATGATATGTCCCGGCTCCTGCTGTCCTATAACGGGCGGCTGGAGGAACTCAAGAAACTGGAACTGGAGATGCTGAAGGCGGTCGACCGGATCTGCCGGGAAAACGGTATCCAGTATTTTCTCGCTGGCGGTTCCTGCCTCGGTGCGGTCCGCCATCAGGACTTCATTCCCTGGGACGACGATATCGATATCGGCATGCTGCGTGAGGACTATGAGCGTTTCCGGAAGATCGTCCCGGAACAGCTCCCGGATTGCTATACCTATGAGGACGCGAACGGCGTCGGGCAAAGCCATTATCATTTCGACAAGATCCGGCTGAACGACACCTATTTTTCGACAAAATATTCCACCCATTTCCGCATCAACGACGGTGTTTTTATCGATGTCCTGGTCTATGACCGGACTTCGAACAACCGGTTTCTCCAAAATCTCCAGATACAGCTGACGTCCATGTGGACGAGGGTGATGAACATCAAATGGTGGGATTCTCCCCGGAAGAACGTCCATTACCGTCTGTCTCTGATTGCGCTTCCGGTGATGCGACATATCGGATGGAACTGGTTCCATAAGATGTTCGACTGGATCACCCGGTTCTATGAGAAAAAGAAAAACGCGGAGTATGTGATCGATACCATGGGGCTGAACATCAAGAAAGGCGCGATGCGCCTGGAATGGATGACGGACGTGGTGGATGTTCCTTTCGCGGACATGATCGCACCGATTCCCGCGGGGTATGACGGTTATCTGTCTCACCTGTACAGCAAACGGTATATGGAACTTCTGCCGATCGACAGCCGTGTTTCCGGACATCTTCTAGCGCGTGTCGATCTGGGCGACGTTCAGTTCCCGCAGGCACAGGGGAAGACCCGCCATGTCGATGTCCGCGGCGAACTATACGAGAAAGAAATCAATTCATAAAATGAGGTAAAGCAGAATGAATATCGCACTGGTCATTGCCGGAGGTTCCGGTCAGCGCATGCAGCAGGATATCCCGAAGCAGTTCCTGAGCGTCAATGACAAACCCGTGATCATCTACACGCTGGAAGCGTTCCAGCGCCATCCCAACATCGGTGCCATCGTCGTGGTGTGCATCGAGGGGTGGCAGGAGATCCTTGCCGCTTACTGCAAACAATTCGGAATCACAAAACTGGAAAGCATCGTGCCCGGCGGACCCAACGGACAGGATTCGATCCGGAACGGAATCATGGATATCGCAACGAGACACCAGGATGAGGATATCATCCTGATCCATGACGCGATCCGGCCCATGGTCTCTGAAGAGATCATTTCCGACTGCATCCGCGTTGCAAGCACCAAGGGAAACGCCATCTCGGTCGTTCCGTGCACGGCAGCCATGCTCAGCACTGTTGACGGAGAGTCCTCCACGGGCATGGTCCCGAGAGATAATCTGAAGACAACGCAGACACCGCAGGCTGCCAGTCTGGGCAAACTGGTCTGGGCACACAAGGAAGCGCTCAAAAGAGGGATTACCGCGTCCGTCGCGACCTGTACCATGTTTATCGAACTGGGAGAAACATTGTATTTTTCCCTTGGTTCGGAGAAAAACCTGAAACTGACCACGCCGGATGATCTTGAGATCTTCAACGCGCTTCTGATCTCGCGCAAGGCATCCTGGCTGCACTGAAGAAAGGGATCGAAGATGCTGAATGTCGCACATCCGCTCTATGAGGAAGACCTGAAACAGATCGCCTCCTATATCGGACGGACCGACCGTTCCCGTTCGGTTCTGGTGACCGGCGCGTCCGGCCTGATCGGTTCCCTGCTGGTGGACGCGTTCCTGTGGAACAACCGGAACGGCGGAGGGCAGGATACAGTGTATGCACTCAGCCGCGGGCTCGGAAAGCTGCAGGAACGGTTTTCCTACGCCGCAGGCAGAACGGATCTGGTCCTGATGGCGGGCGATATCACAAAGCCACTGGACAACGGGCTTTCCTTCGACCTCATCGTCCATGCCGCCAGCAATGCGGATCCACGCACTTATGCGCTCTATCCTGTAGAAACGATCCAGACAAATATCCTCGGCACGACGAACGTTCTGGAATATGCGCGTCGCCATGCGGACACACGCGTGCTGTTCACCTCCACGATGGAAGTCTACGGAGGAATGCCGGACGGGAACGTCAGTACGGAGGAACAGTACGGGCTGATCGACTTCAATGCGATCCGTTCCGGATATCCGGAAAGCAAGCGGATCTCGGAACTGCTCTGCCGCAGTTATGCGGAAC
Source organism: uncultured Faecalibacterium sp. (assembly GCA_946411155.1). Classification (GTDB taxonomy): domain Bacteria; phylum Bacillota; class Clostridia; order Oscillospirales; family Ruminococcaceae; genus RUG11783. The sequence goes on along the minus strand of CAMKDB010000001.1, from coordinate 1,201 downwards.
AGTACGGTGTGGATGCGGTGATCACCCGACTTGGATATATCTACGGACCGACGATGACCGGGACAGACAATAAAGTCGCTGCTCAGTTTATCCGCAAGGCCATGGCAGGAGAAGATATCGTATTGAAGAGCAAGGGCGAACAGCGCAGAAGTTACTGCTACTGTGCCGACGCGGTCTCCGGTATCGTCTGTGTTCTCTTCCGCGGGGAAAAAGGGGCAGCCTATAACGTATCCAACCGGGATTCCGTTATCACGATTGCGGAAATGGCTCAGGCTGCCGCGGGAATCGCAGGAACGGCTGTCGTTTTCGATCTCCCCGACGAACTGGAGCGGAAAGGCTTTTCCAAAAGCCAGGACGCAGTGCTGGATGAAACAAAACTCCGTGAACTCGGCTGGGATCCGAAATATCCTCTGGAGGACGGGTTCAGACGCACGATCTCCATCCTTCTCGGAACCTAACATATGCAACAGAAGTGTCCGCACTGCGGACCTAAACAGAAATAAAGGAGAAACAGAACACTATGAGGTACGAAATCAAGAATCAGCCATTTACTGTCCTGACTCTTCACATGGACGCAGGCGAATCGATTAAATGTCAGAGCGGCGCGATGGCCTGGATGTCCCCCAGTATCCGGATGGAGACCAAGACAGGCGGCCTCGGCGGCATGCTCAAGAAAATGGTCGTCGGTGAGTCCCTGGCACTGAACCACTATACCGCGGACGCTGCAGGTGAACTGACGCTTGCAAAGCACAGCCCCGGAGATATCATCGCCCTGAATATCTCGGAGCATCCGATCATCGCGCAGAAGACCGCTTTCCTTGCTTCGACGGAAGGCGTTCAGATGGACATCTATCTTCAGAGAAAAGCCGGAGCTGGCTTCTTCGGCGGTGAAGGCTTCCTGATGCAGCGGTTCAGCGGAAACGGTTTCGCATGGATGGAGATCGACGGCGCTGTTCAGGAGCGCACACTGGCTCCCGGCGAGCGTCTTGTCATCGACAGCGGCTATATCGCTATGATGGAGGATACCTGCTCCATGGATATCCAGACCGTAAAGGGCGTTGCGAACGTTCTGCTCGGCGGAGAGGGACTCTTCAACACCGTGGTTACCGGCCCCGGAAAGGTTTGGCTCCAGACGATGCCGATCCGGGGACTCTTCAACACCGTGGTTACCGGCCCCGGAAAGGTTTGGCTCCAGACGATG